>DOHJ01000163.1 GCA_003535335.1 Paracoccaceae bacterium
CTGAACGCACCTTGTTGCGCGCTGCCAAGGGCTTGCAAAACCGGCTGGAAGCGCTGGAACCGGTGCTTGAGGCCAATCTGACCGGCCACCGCGACGAAATGGTCGAGGTCATGATTGATCCGCTACGGCTGGAATCCTACAATGTTACCGCACTTGATCTGATCAATGCGGTTGTCAATAATAACCAGTTGATCGCCGCCGGTGAAATCGAGAGTGACACCGGCGCATTTTCGGTTAAAATTCCATCCGCGTTTGATGAAACGCAAGATATTTACAACCTGCCGATCAAACAAAACGGCGACCGGGTTATCACGCTTGGCGATCTGGCCCAGATCCGGTTGACCTTTGAAGACCGCGCCGGAACAGCGCGTTTTAACGGCGAAAAAACCGTGGCAATTCAGGTTTCAAAGCGCAAAGGGTTTAATATTATCGACACCTCTGCCCTGATCCGTGAGGTGGTGGATCAAGAAGTGGCCACATGGCCCGCAGAGATGCAAAATGCCATTTTTGTCGGCACCTCGAACGATCAATCGCGCACGGTTAGCAGCATGGTGCGCCAGCTGGAAGGCTCGGTTTTGACCGCCATCGCGCTGGTGATGGTTGTGGTGCTGGCCACGCTTGGCACGCGCCCGGCCCTATTGGTTGGTTTCGCCATTCCCACCTCGTTTTTGCTATGTTTTGTCTTGCTGGCGATGATGGGGATTTCCATTTCAAACATCGTTATGTTCGGCCTGATTTTGGCCGTCGGAATGTTGGTGGACGGGGCCATTGTGGTGGTCGAATACGCGGATCGGCGCATTCGCGAAGGCGTCGGGCCGATGCACGCCTATGTGGCGGCCGCCAAACGCATGTTCTGGCCAATCGTGTCCTCGACCGCAACCACGTTATGCGCGTTTTTACCGATGCTGTTCTGGCCGGGGGTGGCCGGTCAGTTCATGGGCATGTTGCCGGTCACATTGATCTTTGTGCTTTCAGCCTCGCTTGTGGTGGCGCTGATTTATTTGCCGGTTATGGGCGGGGTGACGGGGCGGTTTTCGCGCAGTCTCGGCCATGCAGCCGACATGTTGCGCCCCTTGCCATGGATCGTTCGGCTGATGCTGGCAGCCGGCGCAATTTTTCTGGTGTTTGTCGGGGCAATGCAGGGCATAAACCCCGATTACATCCCGCCACTGGGGGGGGCTATCAGCGGCATAAAAACCGCAATTCCGGGCTTTGTCGGCGCGGTTCTGGCCGGCATTATTCAGGCCAGCCTGTTTTTAATCGGCGCAGTTCTAGCCTCGATCACCATGGATGCAGTCAAAATCAGCCATAAACCAAAACGCCTGCGCGCAGGTTATCGCCGCACGGTCTTTGGCTGGCTGATCCGGTTTATTACCGGAAATCCGGTTATGCCGCTGGTCACAATCGGTCTGGTCATCGGTTTCGTTGGCTTTATCTTTGTCAGCTTTGCCGCCAACAACAAGGGCACCGAATTTTTCGTTAAAACCGAACCCGAGCAGGCCATTGTTTTCGTCCGCCAGCGCGGCAATCTTTCACTGGTTGAAAAAGATGCCGCCGTGGCCGAAGTGGAAAAAGTTGTGCTTGCCACCGAGGGTGTCCAGAGCGTTTTCGCCTTTGCCGGTGCCGGTGGGCTAAAGCAAAATACCGGCAACCGCGGGGCCCCGATTGATGCCATCGGCCAGATCCAGATCGAGCTTATCCCGTGGGATGACCGGTCAGATATTGCCGAATTAAACGGTCATGTTGTGCTGGAAAACCTAAAGGCTGCACTTGCGGAAATACCGGCAATTCGCACCGAAATTCTAGCAATCGGCAAAGGCCCTGGCGAAAACAAGCCCTTGAATTTACGCCTGAAAAGCGACAATTGGCAGGCGCTGCAAGCCGCGGCTGCGATTGTGCATAAAAAATTCGAGACCACCAAAGGTTTGTTCGATATCGAGGACACCCGCCCGCTGCCCGGAATTGACGAGCAAATCACCGTGGATGTGGAAAAGGCCGGCCGCTATGGTGCCGATGTGCGCACGGTCGGGGCCATGGTGCAGCTGGTCACGCGCGGGATTTTGCTCGATACCATGCGGGTTGACAGCTCGGACGAGGAAATTGATATTCGGGTGCGCCTGCCTGAAAAGGACCGCCTGCTGTCAACGCTGGATAATTTACGGGTGCGCACCCGCGAAGGGCTGGTGCCGCTGTCAAATTTCATCAGCCGAAAACCGGTTCACAAACAGGGCCAGATCAGCCGCATTGACAAACAGCGCTATCTGGATGTGAAGGCCGCTGTGAGCGGCGGGCTGACCAAAGAAATTGTGGCCGATAACGGTGAAACTCGCGATATCGTTATTAACCCGAACGAGCGCATTAAAACCCTCACCGCTTGGCTGCAGACCGAAAATCCGCTGCCCGAGGATGTGACGTGGGTTTGGGCCGGAGACAACGAAGAACAGGCCGAAACCGGCGCCTTTTTGGGCAAGGCATTTTTGGGCGCGCTTGGCTTGATGTTCATCATCCTGCTGGCCCAGTTCAACAGCTTTTACAACTCGGTTCTGGTGCTGTTGGCCGTGATCCTGTCCACCACCGGCGTGTTGATCGGCATGATGGTGATGGGGCAGCCGTTTTCGATGATCATGACCGGAACCGGTGTTGTGGCGCTGGCCGGAATCGTGGTGAACAACAACATTGTTTTGATCGACACCTATCAGGAATATTCAACCTATATGCCGCGCCTCGAGGCCATCGCGCGCACCGCCCAGTCACGGCTGCGTCCGGTTTTATTAACCACAGTGACAACAATGGCGGGCCTGACACCGATGATGTTCGGGTTGTCGCTCGATTTCTTTGGCGGCGGTTATACCGTCAACAGCCCAACGGCGCTCTGGTGGATCCAGCTGGCCACGGCGATTGTGTTCGGCCTTGGCATTGCCACGGTGCTAACGCTGGTTTTCACCCCGTCCATGCTGGCCTTGCGGGTCTGGATTTCGGCCGGTGCCTATCAATCGGTGCATGGTTTAAAAGCGCTGTCCTTTGGGCGTGACAGCCGGCAGGCCCGCGATTGGGCCTTGAACCGCAGCAGCAGCAAGGTAAAGTCGTCCGAATTGATCTGGGGCGATGATTTTTACAACACCCGAACACAAAGCCAGCCAACCGAAGATCCGGGCGCAAATGCAGAGCATGAGGAAACTGCGCAACCTTTGCTGGCAGATTTGAAAAAAGTGGTTGAAGCGACCAGAGCGGCCGAGCCTGAAAAGACCAAGCTCAAGACAAAAGCCAAAAAGGGCAAAACGCCATCAATTCGCGCGGCAGAGTAAGTAAATTCAAAACCCGTTCCAAATGCGTTTTCCGGCCTGATCATTTGCTGTAACCATCTTTAATCCCGACGCCTTTTGATAAACGGCGACCGCACCGGTTTTACGCAAAGATAACGCGTCAAAAATCTTGCACGGGCCATCGTCCCGATATTTCACCGAGGTAATCACCCAGCCCCCCTGCCCGCAAGCCTGCTGCACACGCTCGGCCGCACCACGCCCCGTCAGATGCACAAACGGCTCGCCTGCCAGATCAAAGCGCAAATTGCCTTTTTCACCACTTAGCCCGACGCGCCTGAATGCCTCGGCCTGATCAATACCGCCGTCGCCGTCATTTTCCAGCCAGTTGCGCGCAGCAAAACCGTCACCGCGTTTTTTATTGAAACTCCGGCCGTTTTCACCCAGCAACCCGATCAAACCGCCGCTTTGGGAAATCAACAAGGTCGGCCGCTGGGTTTGGCCCCAAAGCAACAAGCCAATCAAAACCACCGCAATCCCGCCAAACCGAAGCCGCCCCTGCCACAAGATCAGCCACAACATGCCCAGCCCGATCAGCGGCAAGACAAGCGGCATTGGCGTGATCACATGGCTAAGCGAGCCCTCCAGCCCCGCCACCCATTCGGCCACGCCCAAAATCCACAACGCGCCCCAGCGCACAAATGCCAGCCCGACCCAAGCCAGCCCCAGCGGATAAAGCACCGCCGCTATCACGGCTGCCGGCATCACCAGCACGCCCATCAGCGGCACGCTCAGCAGGTTGGCCAGCAAACCGTAATGGGCAATCTGGTTGAAATGCGCCGCCGCCACGGGGGCGGTTGCCGCGCCTGCGATAAAGGATGAAACCAGCACGGTAAACACCGGCCGCAGCCATTTTGGCAGCTTGGCCCAATGCCAGTGGCTTAGCGCGCCAAACACCGCCACCAGTGCCGTGGTGGCCGCAAATGACATCTGGAAACCGGGACCGGTCAGGGCTTCGGGGCGCCGGATTAGCACGATAATCGCCGCCAGTGCCACCGCGCGCAAACTAAGGGCGCGGCGGTTGAATAAAATGGCAACCAGCATCACGGACACCATGATAAAGGCGCGCTCGGTGGCGATATTTCCACCCGAGAGCAGCAAATAACCCGCCGCCACAAACAACGAGGCCACGGCAGCGATTTTTTTCACCGGCCAGCGCAGGTTTATCACCGGAATCAAGGCCAGACCGTAACGCAGCGCCGCAAAGACAAAGGCGGTAAGCAAACCCATGTGCAAGCCCGAAATCGCCAGCAAATGCGCCAGATTACTGGCCCTGAGCTGCATCAGAACCTCGCCGCGCATGCCGGATCGGTCGCCGGTGGTGATTGCCGACGCAAAGGCCCCCGCATCGCCCCCGACAATGGCCTGAACCGCAGATGATATGCGCATTCGCAAGCGGTGAATAAACAGACCGGCTTGGCCTTTTTCGGTTTTTTCCAGCATCAGCAGCGGCACACGGGAATATCCGATCCCGCCCAAGCCCTGAAACCAGGCCATGCGCCGAAAATCAAATCCACCCGGTTCAACCGGCCCTTGCGGCGGCGAAAGATGGCCGGTGGTCATCACCAGCATACCCAGTTGGGGCGTGATAAAGCTCTGTTTGGCGTGCAGTGAAATGCGCACCTTTGACGGGGTTCTGTGGGCCGGCATATTTTCCAGCGCCACCCGATCCAGCGTCAGGCGCATTTTTTCCGATCCCGAGCGGTCAATTTTCACCACCCGCCCCTCGATCGGGCCGTAGTAACGATAGGTCAGGACCGGTTCCGCCACCAGATTGGCGCGCGCACCACCCAGCAAAACCCCCAGCACAACGAGCAAGGCAGCCAAAAACAGCGGCCGCTGGCGTTCGCCCAGCCAAAGGGCCGCAACCAGCAAAACAATCCCAAAAATGGACAGGGTCGCGTAAGCTCCGCCGGCAGGCTCCACCGGCAGGGAAAAATAGATGCCGATGCCCGCCGCCAGACACACAGGTGTCCAGACGAATAAATGCCCGCGTTGGGCAAGGATCAAATCAAGCGGGTTGATTGGTTTGCGCACTCTTGTCCTTGCCTTCCCTGGGTCTTAAAAGGTGCCTTAATATATCTTTAATAATATCCCGAACATGGTTTCCAAAAGGTTAACAAAGATGTCCAAAACTGTTGTCACCCGTTTTGCCCCGTCCCCCACCGGTTATTTGCACATCGGCGGTGCCAGAACGGCCTTGTTCAACTGGCTGTTTGCCCGCCATCACGGCGGTGAATTTCGCCTGCGGATCGAAGACACGGACCGCGCCCGGTCAAACCCCGAGGCCAGCGCCGCCATTTTGCGCGCCATGCAGTGGCTGGGGCTGGGGCATGATGGCGAGGTTGTCAGCCAGTTTGAACGTGCAGACCGTCACGCCGAGGTGGTACATCAAATGCTGGCAACGGGTCACGCTTACAAATGTTTTTCCACGCAGGATGAAATTGCAAAATTCCGCGAAGATGCCCGCGCGTCCGGCAAATCAACCCTGTTCCAAAGCCCGTGGCGCGACACAGCTGCGGCAGATCAGCCTGATGCGCCTTTTGTAATCCGCCTCAAAGCGCCGCGTGATGGCCAGACAGTGATTGACGATCAGGTGCAGGGCAAGGTCACGTTTCAAAACAATCAACTGGATGACATGATTTGTTTACGTTCTGATGCTACACCGACTTATATGCTGGCTGTTGTTGTTGATGATCACGATATGAATGTGACCCACGTTATCCGCGGCGATGACCATCTGAACAATGCCGCACGTCAAACGCTGGTTTATCAGGCCATGGGTTGGGATCTGCCGGTTTGGGCGCATATCCCGTTAATCCACGGCCCCGACGGCAAAAAGCTGTCTAAACGTCACGGCGCACTTGGGGTTGAGGAATATCAGGCCATGGGATACCCGGCGTCGGCCATGCGAAACTATCTGGCACGGCTGGGTTGGAGCCATGGGGATGACGAGTTTTTCAGCACAAAACAGGCGATTGAATGGTTTGATCTGGCGGGAATCGGTAAATCCCCTTCGCGGTTTGACTTTAAAAAGCTGGATAATCTGACGGGCCAGCATATTGCGGTGACAGATGATAGAGAGCTGTTAGAGCAGCTTTGTGAATTTTTAGCCGCGACAGATAGAAGTGACCTGACGTCAGAACAAAAAGAACTGATGCTGCGCGGCATGTATTGCTTAAAGGATCGCGCGAAATCATTTCACCAACTTATTGATAAAGCTGAATTTATCCTGACAACCAGACCCATTCAACCAGATGAAAAATCCGCCAAGTTGCTAGATGGTGTATCCCGTAGTATACTGAAACAATTGACGCCGCTGCTGCAAGATGTTAGCTGGATACGCAACGCACTGGAAGAGGTGGCAACCAAGGTTGCCGAGGCAAATGATGTCAAATTTGGCAAGCTGGCCGGACCTCTTCGGGCGGCACTGGCAGGGCGTACCGCCTGCCCTAGTGTTTTTGACATGATGCTGGTTATCGGGCGTGACGAAACCATCGCCCGCCTGAACGATGCAATTGGCGAGGCGTGATGTGCCAAAGCCGTGACCATACCGCACTCTGGCTGCATTTTTGCGGACCAGACAACGATAGGAATGAAAATGAGCGATAGTAAAAAATTTGCCAGCCTGACAATTGGTGATAAAACACTGGAATTGCCGATCTATTCCCCCACCGAGGGACCGGATGTGATTGATATCCGTAAATTATATGCGCAGGGCGATGTTTTTACTTATGACCCCGGTTTCACCTCAACTGCGGCCTGTGATTCCACCATTACCTATATCGATGGAGCGGCGGGTATTTTGCTGCATCGGGGCTATACGATTGGCGAATTGACCGAAAAATCCCATTATCTGGAAGTTTGTTACCTGCTGCTAAACGGCGAGCTGCCTTCGGCCGAGGAGCTGGAGCATTTCGAGTACCGCATCACGCGCCACACCATGTTGCACGAACAAATGATGAATTTCTTTCGTGGTTTTCGCCGCGACGCCCACCCGATGGCAATCATGACCGGCGTCGTTGGGGCGATGTCGGCATTTTACCACGATTCACTGGATATCACCGACCCGCAGCAACGCGAAGTTGCCTCGGTCCGGATGATTTCCAAAATGCCGACCATTGCGGCGATGGCGTTTAAATATTCCAAAGGCCAGCCTTTTGTTTACCCGAGCAATGACCTGGATTTTGCCTCGAATTTCTTGCGCATGTGTTTTGCCACTCCGGTCGAGGAATACGAAGTCGATCCGATCCTGTCGCGCGCCATGGACCGTATTTTCACGCTGCACGCCGATCACGAACAGAACGCCTCGACCTCAACTGTGCGTCTGGCCGGATCATCAGGTGCCAACCCGTTTGCCTGCATCGCTGCCGGCATTGCCTGCCTTTGGGGGCCGACGCATGGCGGGGCCAATCAGGCCTGTCTGGAAATGCTTGAGGAAATCGGCACGGTGGATCGCATTCCCGAATATATCGCGCGGGCCAAAGATAAAAACGACAGTTTTCGCCTTATGGGATTTGGCCACCGGGTTTACAAAAACTTTGACCCGAGAGCCGTGGTGCTGAAAGAAAACGCTGACGAGGTTCTGGAGCTGCTGGGCATTGAAAACAACCCCAAACTGCAAGTTGCCAAGGCGCTTGAGGCCGCAGCGCTTGAGGATCCGTATTTCAAAGAGAAAAAGCTGTTTCCAAATGTGGATTTTTATTCGGGCATTATTCTGGAGGCGATGGGTTTCCCAACATCAATGTTCACGCCAATTTTTGCACTGTCACGCACGGTTGGCTGGATTGCCCAGTGGAAAGAAATGCTGGATGATCCGCAACTGAAAATCGGCCGTCCGCGTCAGCTGTATCAGGGCGAAAGCCAGCGCGATTATGTCGATGTTGAGGACAGATAAGGTCTAGCGCCCTTCAAATTTAGCCTCGCGTTT
>DOHJ01000199.1:0-1117 GCA_003535335.1 Paracoccaceae bacterium
TCGCCTTCGGTTACGTCAAGGGATATGTCCTGCAAGGCAACAAAATCGCCAAACTTTTTCCACAAGTTTCTGATTTCCAGATACGGTTTTTGCGTGGTTGTTGTGACATCCAACATGAAAATTCCCCTTGGCCGCTTTGGGCTATTCTTATTATTTGTTCAGCAAGAGGGCCGTAAATTACGGCCCTCTCAATAGTTTCAGAAAATAGATTATTTCTGCTATTTAGGGTCTGATTTCCCATCAAACCGGCTGGCCCACTCGGCCAGAATAGCGCTACGGTTGTTGGCGGCCCATTCAAAATCATTGTCGATCATTGCGTCCAGTAAACCTGTGGGGAAATGTTCAACCGGTTTGGCAACACCCGGATAGGCAACAACAGCATAGCCCTTGTTGTACATCTCGTTTGCCTTTTGGGTCACGGTCCAGTCCACCAGTGTTTTCGCGTCTGCCAGATTGTCGGTTCCTGCTACGATTGCAGTTGCCTCCATTTCCCAGCCAACACCTTCGGTTGGCACGATAATTTCAATCGGCGCACCGGCGGCTTTGGATTTAGCGCCGCGGAAAGCGAAAGAAATGCCAACAGTGGTTTCACCGGAAGCCGCGAGTTTACACGGAGCCGAACCCGAATGCGTGTAGCGTGCGATGTTATTATGCAAGGCGTCCATGAACTCCCAGCCACCGTCTTCGCCAAATATCTGCAGCCAGCTGGAAACGTCCAGAAAACCGGTGCCCGATGAATTCGGGTTTGGCATAATTATGTGACCTGCATAAACGGGGTTGGTCAAATCCTTCCAGCTTTTGGGGGCCGGAACGCCGTTTTTTTCGCCTTCAACCGTGTTGTAGCAAACGGCGGCAACCCATGCATCCATGCCGGTCCAATGTGGCGGCGTGGAGGTATCAACAAATTTAGGGTCCAGTTTTTCGACACCGGCCGGTGCATAAGGCTCCAGCATGCCTTCGCTTTTGAACAACAGCAGCGATGTGCCGGCAAGACCCCAGATCACGTCAGCCTGCGGGTTGTCTTTTTCAGCCAGTAGTTTGGCGGTGACGATGCCGGTCGAATCGCGCACCCAGTTGATTTTAATGTCAGGGTGGTCTTCGTTAAAAGTGGCGGCGT
>DOHJ01000199.1:1514-3851 GCA_003535335.1 Paracoccaceae bacterium
CCGAGGTTTCGCGCAAAGTTGAGACCATTCCCAGCGGTGAAAATGATTTGGCGTAAATCACCAATCCGTACGCGGTGGCCGAAAGAACGCCGCCCAGCAGTCCTGTAATGATGGTTTTGCGTGATATGTGCCGGATGTTTGNNGTTGCGCCATAGATTGCCATAACCGAGGCAAGCGCGGCTGATTTAAACGTCATCATAAGTAGTCTCCCTTTTTAATATTTTGGGCCGGTCAGAAATATATCTGATCCGGCCCGGTCCTTATGCTTGGACATATTTCAACTGTATGACAGTTTTGTAAAATAGAAAGCGATTCGTTTAATAATTTCACTCCTTTACTACATTGAGGCGAGTGTCATCAGCACGACTCCACCGGCCACAATCGTTGATTCGAATATTCTGAGCTTCCATGGCCGTTCATTTAGCCAAAGCATGCCGATTATAGCAGCAAAAACCACCGAGGTTTCGCGCAAAGTTGAGACCATTCCCAGTGGAGAGAAAGATTTTGCATAAATCACCAATCCGTATGCTCCGGCGGAAAGAACGCCGCCCAGCAGTCCTGTGATGATGGTTTTGCGTGATATGTGCCGGATGTTTGGACCAATGCGTTGAAATATAAATAATGCGGGAAAAATCTCAGCAATGAACAGCCAGCCGATATAGCCGGTTTCGGTGCCTGCCAAACGCACACCCAGCCCGTCAACCAGTGAATAACTGGCGATCATCAGACCAGTGCCCATCGCTGTGGCGATAACGATGGGTGGTGTTTTGTTTTTAAACATATTTCCCGAAAGTAGAAAAATTCCGGCCGAAGCCGTAAGAATGCCCAACCATGCCAGCGGTGGCAGGGCCTCACCGGCAAATATCTGCGCTCCAACGGCCACCAGCACGGGGGCCATACCGCGGGCAATCGGGTAAACATGGCTAAGATCACCCAGCCGGTAAGAATGATAAAGCAGGAAATAATAACCTAAATGGATAACGGTCGAGGCAATGATAAACCACCAGCTGGGGCTAGCAGGCAGAGGTGATTGCAGAGCAATTATGGTACCTAAAACAACATGCCCTGCCGCGATTAAACCCAGTATCGCCAATCGGTCACCCGATGCCTTGACCAAGGCATTCCAAAGGGCGTGAAGAATAGCTGCGCTAAGTACTAGGGTTAGGGCAAATGAGGTCATTAAGGTGTGTCTCGTAAATTGTTAGAGATTTAGGTTCTCGCTGTTGGCATTGCTACCAGCGCAATTTTTAGTTGAGGTAGTTTGCTTGCGATAATTCAGATGCCTAGTTTTGCCCGTTCAGGCAGGGCAATCTCTGACGGGGTGCCATCAGGCACGCCCATTTCGGTAAGAGTTTGATTGGCGGCGGCTACCACATTTTGCATCACGTATTCGTCCATTTGGCCGATGCAACCGATGCGGAAACTGTCAACCACGGTCAGTTTTCCTGGGTAAATGATAAAACCTTTTTGTTTCATTTTCCCGTAGAAAACGTCAAATTCAAATGCTTTATGCGCCGGGCAAAAAAGGTGACAATTATGGGGGAAAGCCAGTGATCTTTTAGCAATGTTTCAAAACCCAAACCGCGCATTCCGGACACAACAACATCGCGGTTTTTGGCGTAACGCGCACCCCGACCTGCAACGCCGCCTTCGGATTTATGTGCGTGCAAAGCCTCAAGAAAAGCCACAACAACATGGGTCGGCGGGGTAAAACGCCACTGGCCGGTTTTGTTCATATGTGACCAACTGGGCATGCAGATCCAGACACAGCGAATGACTGCGCCCCTTGGCGGCTTCCAATTCGTCCTTGCGGGCAATGACAAAGCCAAAACCCGGCACGCCTTCGATACATTTATTGGCCGATGAAACCATTGCCTCGTAACGGATTTCATTGACCTCGAGCGGGATTGCGCCAAAGGCGCTCATGGAATCGATCAGCAGTTTTCGACCCTCGGCATAAACCGCCGCTGAAATTTCGGCCACGGGGTTCATAATTCCGGAACTGGTTTCGCAATGCACTACCACCACATGGCTAATTGCCGGATCTGCCTTTAAGGCGGTGGTTACCTCGTCTGCGCGTGGCGGCATATAATCGCCCTTGTCGATCACGATATGATCGCGGCCCAGATATTTAAGCGTCTGGGCGATGCGTATTCCATAAGCCACGTTTAATAACACCAATACCTTGCCATCTTTTGGTGTAAAAGAGGCGAGCATTGCCTCGACCGAAAAACTGCCGCTGCCTTGCATTGGTACGCAATCAAATTCATCTGCCGTGTCATTGACCATTTCCAGCAGCATTTCGCGAATCTCGGCAGTAACAGCGCGAAATTCAGT
>DOHJ01000124.1:0-556 GCA_003535335.1 Paracoccaceae bacterium
CGCCGCCCCTGCACAACATTCAGGCCAATTCCCCACAGCCCGAACTCAATCGCGGTGCTGCCGATTTCAACTTTGGCCGTGTTGATCACCGCGCCAATGCCGGTGGTTACGCCGCAACCGATGTAGCAAATTTTATCGAACGGCGCATCTTTGCGCACCTTGGCCAGTGCAATTTCCGGCAAAACCGTGTGGTTGGCAAAGGTCGAGCAGCCCATGTAATGCAAAATCGGCGTGCCATCCAGCAGCGAAAAACGGCTGGTGCCATCAGGCATCAGGCCAGCGCCTTGCGTGCTGCGGATTGATTGGCACAGGTTGGTTTTCGGGTTCAGGCAATAATCACAGGTCCGGCATTCGGGTGTATATAGCGGGATCACGTGGTCGCCAACTTGCAGGCTGGTTACGCCCGCTCCAAGTTCAACCACAACGCCCGCGCCCTCGTGACCCAAAATCGCAGGGAAAAGACCCTCTGGATCATCACCCGAGCGGGTGAATTCATCGGTGTGACACAGGCCGGTTGCCTTTATCTCCACCAAAACCTCGCCGGCTTTGGGCCCCT
>DOHJ01000124.1:891-6464 GCA_003535335.1 Paracoccaceae bacterium
AAGATTCACTTCCATAACCTCAAGCGGTTTACCCGCCGCCATTGCAACTGCTGCACGTGTTCGCATTTAATTTCCTTCCAATTCGTCCCTGCAAGCACAATGCACGAAGTTGCTAAATTTTTCAATCCAGCTGCTAAGAAGCCCTATTTGCATCGCAGCCGGATTATTTATTGCTGTTTTTATTTATGTTATGAGAATGTCCGCATTTTGGACATTCTATTGTTACACGTTGTTTGGCCTCGGTTTTGATTTCTTCTTTGATAATCCCAAGCATTCGTTTGCTTAGACCAAGTTGTTTGCGCATATTCTCCAGCTCTTCTTCCTCCGTGGCGTCAATCACCCCGTCGTCCAGTGCGCGCCTGAATTCATTGCGCAGGCTATTGCGTCTTTCACGCAGCTGCTCGGCCAATCCACTGGCTAAAATACCGGCAGGCAGCGCGGCGATGCCAACCCCGATCACGGTTACAAAAGCACCAAATACTTTGCCCGCCGCCGTTATTGGTATCACATCCCCGTACCCAACGGTTGTAAGCGTAACAATTGCCCACCACATGGCCTGCGGGATTGATCCGAATTCATCAGGTTGTGCCGAATGCTCGACCATATAAGCCCCGCTGGCAGCCAAGATTAACAAGACGAGCAAAATGAAAAAAGCGGCAAAAAATGTACTGGCTTCTTCGCGAAAAACACCCAAAATCATGGCCATTGCGCTTGAATATCGGGTAAGTTTGAACACCCGCAACAGGCGCAAGACGCGCAAGACCCGTAAATCCAGCGCAAAGAAAAGCGTCAGATAAAACGGCAATACGGCTAGTAAATCAATCAGTGCCATGGGTGAGAAAATATAGGCCAGACGCGGGTATTTACGGTTTTTATAGCGCGGATCCTCAACGTTTACCCAGACCCGCAACAAATACTCGATCGAAAATACCAGAATTGAAAATTGCTCAAGTATGGCAAAAAAAGCCGTGTATTTCTGCTGAATGCTATCGACCGTTTCTAAGGTCACAGCCAGAATGTTAATGGCAATCAATGTGATCAGGCAAATTTCAATAACCCGCCCAAACCGGTGCATTTGATTAGAGCGTTCCAGAATATGATAAATATCAAGGCGAAGATGTGCGAGTTTCATGCTTTTTATGTCGCTTTAATACCTGAAGTGTATCGCTAATTTTATAAGCAAGGTGGGGGAAACCCGCCAATTATGCAACTGAAACAAGCCGTTTGATTGTAAATCATTGTTGCGCATGAATACTATCCACAATCAAACCGAGGTATTATGATGCGTTATTTTGTTGTTACTTTTCTCTTTCTTACCGCATGTGTTCAAACACAAACCCCTATCGTGCCAAAGCCCGAAAGGCCAAAAATAGCCTGTGGCGCGGATCGGCATCAAAATCTGATTGGTCAATCAGCCGATGTTTTGGCGGCTATGACATTTCTCGCGCCAATGCGTGTCATCAAACACGGCATGTCGGTGACAATGGATTATTCCGAACAACGGCTGAATATTACCATCGGTAAAAACAACAAAATATCTGATGTTTTCTGTGGTTAAAGCCGCCTACGCGAAGTAACTGGCCCATCCCCTTGCGCCTTTATGCGCGCAATGGCCGCATCTAACGGCTCTTGGACCACCGCCATGTGATGGGCATTGGCGTGTAGCAGGGTGTTTTCATCACGGATCAGCCCGACATGACCTTTCCAGAAAAACAGATCCCCCCGCCTAGGTTCTACATTATTGCCAATCGCAATTCCCGCGCTGGTTTCTTGCAGATCGGCATCCCCCGGGCAATCCAGCCCGCAGGCATTCATTGCAGCCTGCACCAGACCCGAACAATCCAGCCCCCAAATGCTGTTGCCGCCCCATAAATACGGCACACCCAGAAATCTTTCGGCAACCTCGATCGGGTCCTTAAATAATTGCTCGATCGGCGCGATATGTTGGCGCGGTACAAATTGGCCGTTTGCCAGCTCGACAAAGCGTTCGCTTTGATCAATAATCTGCAATCTGGCGCCAAAACTAAGCGGCGCAATTTCCTCGGTTTTGAAATCGGGTTCTGGATAAATATGCGAACTGCGGGCAGTGATGAAATGCGTTGGCTTGCGCTGTTCCAACAACACATCATCCCGCAGATAACCCGTGTAGCCATCTTTTTCCGCACGGCCATAAACCCAGCCATCATGGCTGTGCAAAACCCTGAAATCTTCGCCAAAAATCAATTGCCGGTCACGTTTGCCATCCGGTTTGGCCCGCAAATCGGCGACAGGCACACCAATGGTTTTTACCTCGGTTTTATCGCTTGTATTTTCAGGCGGCATTCGGCGGTCGGTCATAGATTCAAAATCTTTGGCAAGGCCGCTAAAATGGCACGGGCACCTTGACCCGCACCGCCTTTGGGACGCGCTGGCGCCGCCGTGGGTTGCCAGCCGTAGATGTCAAAATGCGCATACCTTGCAGATTGATCGACAAATCGGCGCAGAAACAACGCAGCGGTGATTGATCCGGCAAATCCGCCCTTTGGGGCATTATCCAGATCGGCAATGCCGGGCTCGATTATTGATTCGTAAGGGTCCCAAAACGGCATGCGCCATAACGGATCACTGGCATTGGTTCCGGCAGCTGTAAAATCCTGGGCAAACACATCATCATCACAATAAAACGGGGCCAGATCAGGTCCAACCGCCACCCGTGCAGCCCCCGTCAAAGTAGCCATTGATATTAACAAATCCGGCATTTCCTCATCCGCCAACGTCAAAGCATCAGCCAAAACCAGACGCCCTTCTGCATCGGTGTTATTGATTTCAACGGTCAAACCTTTGCGCGAGGTCAGGATGTCTTGTGGTCGAAAGGCCGACCCTGAAATCGAATTTTCCACCGCAGGCACCAACACACGCAACCGCAGCTTCAGGTCAAGCGACATGATCATATGTGCCAGCCCCAGCACGGTTGCAGCGCCGCCCATGTCTTTTTTCATCAACCCCATTGATGCGCCGGGTTTAATGTTTAGCCCGCCGGTATCAAAACAAACACCTTTGCCAACCAAGGTCAGGCTCGGGCCGCAATCGCCCCAGCGCATATCCAGCAGACGTGGCGCAACGTCAGAGGCGCGGCCAACGGCGTGGATCATCGGCAGGTTTTGTTCCAGCAATTCATTGCCAACAATCGAGGTGACCTTGGCGCCGTGGGTTTGCCCAAGTTCGAAAAACGCATTCTCCAGATCCTGTGGCCCCATATCAGAGGCGGGAATATTAATCAGATCACGCGTTAAGGCCTCACCCGACGCAATAATTTCAATGCTGGATGCATCAATGCCAACAGGTGCTTTCAACTGTGCCAAAGCCGGTTTTTGGTCGCGGTACCGATCAAAAATGTAACCCGCCAAAAGCCAGCCCAATGCCGCCTCTTGCAGAGCGGTTTTGTCCATTTCGGTTTCAATATGATAAACGCCTTCGGGCAATGCAGTGGCGGCTTTGGCCAAATGAAATCGCCCTCGACAACGGGTTTTCGCATCACCGTAGCCAAAAACGGCCAGCTGGGCTGTACCTTTATTATCAGGCACCAGACAAACCTGCCCAAGGCTTGCAACAAAACCCACCGTGTCCAGCCAATTGGAAACCTGTTCCGGCTGGCCGGCTAGCCAGTTTTGAAATTTATCAGTTTCAATCAAAAACAAAGGGATTGATGGTGTATCAGCGGATGCAAAAGTCATGGGCATGTTTGGCAGCCTTGCGTGGTTAAGGGTTGCCCTATCCTAGTCGCAATTGCACGCACCGCAAGAGGCGATCAAACTGACAGATCCTGCAAATCCCACACAGCGGTTAACGAGCTGTCACCAATCCGCAACAAACGCGCCAGCGTTGCGTCGAGGGCGACATAATCGTACCTTTTGGCGCATTGCTGAACATCGCGGGCAACATCCGCAAGACGTTGCATGCCAACCTGTTCGGCAATTCCGATTATCCCTTTTGCCAGTTTGCACAGTGATTTAAATTTCCTGGCCTGATATTCCCGCTCCAGCTGACACAAACGGGTCGCCAATTCTTCCATTGCCCGACAAACCACATCTTGTGCACCTGTTTCACCCAGCTGCACAAACAATTCTACCAACCGGTCAGAATCCAGTTTGATTTTTTCATTCCATTCCAGTTTCTTTTGTTCCACCACTTTATCACCTTATATCTGTAGACCCACGATGTTCGCCAACATCCATGAAGGTTCCTTAGAAAAGGTTGATCACAGTCAAAGAAATCGCTCGAATTTCCATTAAATACAACGTATCTTTAACGCAGCAATTAACCTGAAAATGGAGTTTCTAACATGCATGTCGCAAAACCTCTGCCGAAATATCTAATCCAACGCTATCGGGGTTGGAAGGCCACGACCTATGAGGAAAACAAGGCGTGGTACAAACATCTGGCATCCGAGGGTCAAAACCCCCGGGCCATGGTGATTTCCTGCTGCGACAGTCGTGTGCATGTCACCTCGATTTTCGGTGCCGACCAAGGCGAATTTTTCATTCATCGTAATATTGCCAACCTTGTCCCCCCGTATGAGCCCGATGGCGCCCATCACGGGACTTCGGCAACCATTGAATATGCGGTTACCGCACTAAAGGTTGCGCATCTTATCGTTCTGGGTCACTCAAATTGCGGCGGTGCAAACGGCTGTTACGATATGTGCAGCGGCAAGGCCAAACAGCTTGAGGATAAATCCAGTTTTGTTGGCCGCTGGATTGATATTTTGCGTCCGGGTTATGATATGGTGAAAAAGCAAAAGCTGGCCGATGAGGCCGCTGAACGCCGGCAGCTTGAAAAAACAACGGTCATCGTTTCGCTGGACAACCTGATGACATTTCCGTTTGTCAAAGATGCCGTTGAAAATGATACTTTGACGTTACACGGCTTGTGGGCGGATACGGGCGAAGGCGGCTTGCAACAATTCGATGCTGAAAGCAGCGGATTTATTGACGTTTGACGCTATAAAACACCGTCCCTATTGGTGGGATAATGCCGACCTGCCCAATCTTCGCGCTACTGGGCAGGCGGCAGATATTCCCGATTCTGTAAAAACCCTTATCATCGGGGCCGGATATAGCGGTCTGTCTGCCGCTTTGACGCTGGCCCGCGCCGGTCGGGATGTGACTGTGATTGACAGTGATATGATTGGCTATGGTTGTTCGTCGCGCAACGGCGGCCAAATCGGACCATCATTTCATAAACTTGGGGTGGCGGGGCTGACTTCGGCATTCGGGCCTGCCAAAGCACACGAAATTTTACGTGAATCGATGCAGTCGCTAACCTATCTGAAAAACCTGATTGTGGCCGAGAACATTGATTGTGACCTGCAGCCAAATTCGGGGCGCTTCAAGGGGGCCAGCCGCATCGTGCATTACGATGAAATCGCCCGCAGCAACGAAGATCTGGCCAAATCGGTGGGATTTCAGTTTGAAATGGTGCCAAAGGCGCAGCAGTCGGCCTATATCGGCAGTGATTTTTACCACGGCGGTGCGGCTTACCCCGAAGACGGGCAATTGCAACCTGCCAGGTTTGTAACAGGCTTGGCGCGTAAG
>DOHJ01000122.1:0-6411 GCA_003535335.1 Paracoccaceae bacterium
TTTTTTGACGAACGTCTGGTGGTTCCCGATCAACGTCTGACGCTTTATAATGGCGCGCTGGCCCCGTGGCGCAAAGGCAAATCACCCTATTTCCTCCAAACCATCGAGGCGATTGCCCGCCATTACGGTTTTGACAAAGACAAGCCGTGGAAAGACCTGCCTGCCGAGGTGAAAAAGGTTTTTCTGTATGGTTCCGGTGATAATGAAATCCAGTTTCGCTATGACGAAGGCGGTCGGGTTTACGAGGTTGATCGCACCTTTGAGGGGGTTATTCCCAACATGAAACGCCGGTATCGTGAAACCGATAGCAACTGGATCCGTGAAGAATTTGAGCAATATCAAAACAACCGCTCCTGCGGGGCTTGCGGTGGTTTCCGGCTGCGGCCAGAAGCGTTGGCGGTGAAAATTAACGGCCAACATGCGGGCCAAGTTGTGCAAATGTCGATCCGCGAGGCACTGGATTGGTTTCGCGAGGCACCCAAGCACCTGAGCAAACAAAAAAACGAAATCGCCCGGGCTATTTTGAAAGAAATTGTCGAACGTTTGGGCTTTCTTAATAATGTTGGGCTAGAATACCTGACATTAAGCCGCAATTCCGGCACCTTGTCGGGCGGTGAAAGCCAGCGAATTCGTTTAGCCAGCCAAATCGGCTCTGGCCTGACAGGTGTTTTATACGTGCTGGATGAGCCGTCGATCGGTTTGCACCAGCGCGATAATGGCCGTCTGTTGGAAACCCTGAAAAAACTGCGTGATCAGGGCAATACGGTGATTGTGGTTGAACATGATGAAGAGGCCATTCGCACTGCGGATTATGTTTTTGACATTGGTCCCGGCGCGGGGGTGCATGGTGGCCAGGTTGTCAGCCATGGCACACCGGATTTTGTGGCCAATGATCCTGCGTCGCTTACGGGTCAATATCTGACCGGTGCGCGTGAAATACCGGTTCCGGCCAAGCGGCGCAAAGGCAATAAAAAGAAAATCAAGGTGGTTAAGGCCACTGGCAATAACCTGAAATCGATCACGGCAGAATTTCCGCTGGCCAAATTCACCTGTGTTACCGGTGTTTCTGGCGGTGGAAAATCCACCCTGACCATTGAAACTTTGTTTAAAACGGCCTCCATGCGCTTGAACGGGGCACGCCAAACGCCCGCCCCGTGTGAAACCATCAAAGGGCTGGAGCATCTGGATAAAGTCATCGACATTGATCAGCGCCCGATCGGCCGCACGCCGCGTTCAAACCCCGCGACCTATACCGGTGCCTTTACCCCGATCCGCGATTGGTTCTCCGGTCTGCCCGAAAGCAAAACCCGCGGCTACAAGCCGGGCCGGTTTAGCTTTAATGTCAAGGGCGGGCGTTGCGAGGCGTGCAAGGGTGATGGCCTGATCAAGATCGAGATGCATTTTTTGCCGGATGTTTACGTGACTTGCGAGACCTGTCAGGGCGCGCGATATAACCGTGAAACCTTGGAAATTCGCTTTAAGGGCAAGAGCAT
Organism: Paracoccaceae bacterium; assembly: GCA_003535335.1. Taxonomy (GTDB): domain Bacteria; phylum Pseudomonadota; class Alphaproteobacteria; order Rhodobacterales; family Rhodobacteraceae; genus Profundibacter. The sequence goes on from DOHJ01000122.1 coordinate 1,494, forward strand.
AGCCGACATTCTGGATATGACTGTCGAGGATGCACAGACGTTTTTCAAGGCCGTTCCGACCATTCGCGAAAAAATGGATGCTCTGATGCGGGTCGGGCTGGGGTATATCAAGGTGGGCCAGCAGGCTACCACGCTTTCGGGCGGTGAGGCCCAGCGGGTGAAACTGTCAAAGGAGCTGGCAAAACGCTCAACCGGGCGCACATTATATATTCTGGATGAGCCGACCACGGGGCTGCATTTTGAAGATGTGCGAAAACTGTTGGAAGTTTTGCATGAGCTGGTGGATCAGGGCAATACCGTGGTGGTGATCGAGCATAATCTGGACGTGGTCAAAACCGCCGACTGGATTATTGATATCGGCCCCGAAGGCGGCGATGGGGGCGGCGAGATTGTCGCCGTTGGCACGCCGGAACAGGTTGCGGCAGAACCGCGCAGCCATACAGGCCATTACCTAAAAGAAATGCTATAGTAAAAAGGCCCCGTTATCCAGGGGCCTTTTATTAGTCATCACAGGATTTGCAAGTTTTCAAACCGATGATTGAATACAGCGGGCAGCTGGAAAGCAGTCCGGTAAACAATGGGATAATGCCGATCAACAAAAATGGGCTACCCATCCAGCCGGTGGCATCCAAAACACCGAATTTGGCCAGTAGATAGATACCAACCAAAACGGCACCAACAATAATCCGTAAGTTGCGGTCAATGCCGCCAACGTTTTTCTTCAACATGGAAATTCTCCTTTAATGCGTCCACAGCTTAATTTTAACAGGTTTGCAATATTTTGTCTGTGACTTGGTCACATAAAGTCATTGGTTAAGGCCAATAGAGCAGATTTATCTAAAATTTGCACTTTACCACGCATGGTTTTAACCCAACCCTGATGCGACCAGACATCCAGTTTGCGCGAAATTACCTCGCGCACACTACCGACGGCGATTGCCAGTTCCTGTTGGGTGGCAAAAAGAAAACCGTCCTGATCCGCCCGATCCAGCATATGAGAGGCAAGGCGGCATTCAACCCGCTGAAACGCAACCCGTTCCAGTAAATGCATCATGGTTTGCATGTGTCTGGAAAATGTCGAAAATACCAGCTTTTGAAATTCTGAAGATTCATCAATAAGGTTTAAAAACAAGTCCTTATGAAGCAAAACCAGTGTAGATTTTTCTTCGGAGATCGCCTCAGCCGTATAATCATCCCCGCCCATCAAGCCAAGCGTGCTCTGGATACAGGATTGCCCGGGTGTTACCGCATATAGCAAAATTTCACGACCTGAACTGCCTGTCAAAGAGACCGAAACCCGACCTTTCAAGACAATTATATAGCCCTTTACCGCGTCACCGGGAGAAAACAGAACAGTTCCCGCCGGCACCTGCATCGGGGTTAACGCGTTAAGTCTGGAGACGGTTTCGCCATCCAGATTTGCCAGATCTTTTGCCGTTTCTACCCAGCCCATTAACCTCTTTGACGTTTTTCAAAACGGGGGAGCATTGCGCTAAAGTCCATTCCTTCGCCACCTTCTGTGTTTACGAACTGCTCATACAATTCGGTTGCAGAATGCCCCATCGGCGTATCCGCGTCCACAGATTTGGCAGCCTTTTGCGACAGACGCAGATCTTTTAGCATTAATTCGGCGGCAAAACCGGGTTTGTAATCATTGTCGGCAGGTGATTGTGGGCCAACACCGGGGGCCGGGCAATAGGCGTTGATACTCCAGCTATAGCCAGAAGAGGTGCTGACCACATCAAACATTTTTTGCCGGTCAAGGCCGAGTTTGTCCGCCAAGGCAAAGGCTTCGCAGGTGGCGATCATGGTAACACCAAGGATCATATTATTGCAGATTTTGGCCGATTGCCCCGCGCCGGAACCACCACAATGCACCGATTTTTGGCCCATGATTTCAAACAGTGGCTCAACCTTGGCAAATCCTGCCTGCGTGCCGCCGGCCATAAAGGTTAACGTGCCACCAGCCGCACCGCCAACCCCGCCAGAAACAGGTGCATCAACAGCCATTAAACCGGCCTTTTCAGCCTGAACAGCCACGGCGCGAGCGCTGTCCACGTCAACGGTCGAACAATCCAGAAATACCGCGCCATTTTGCATAACCGGAAGGATGTCATTGGCGACACTGCGCAAGATTTCGCCATTTGGCAACATTGTAATCACCACATCCTTGCCCGTTGCCAGCTGGCTCGCGGATGCAGCTTTGATAACCCCATCAGGGCAGGGGGCCTGCAAATCAAAACCGCTGATCTCATGGCCCGCCATGGCCAGGTTTTTGGCCATAGGTGCGCCCATGTTTCCAAGTCCGATAAAGCCGATTTTCATATTAATTCTCCTTAAACTCCAGCGTATCCGCCCCAAGCGGCATCAGCATATTTGCGACATCCTTTGTGATGTTATCTGCAAGCGAGTGTTTCCATTTTGGCTTGCGATCCTTGTCAATAATTGCGGCGCGAATGCCTTCGATGAAATCGGCATGTTGCATGGAGCGATGCGTAAAGCGGTATTCCATTTCCAGCGCAGTGCGGATGTCTTTGCAACTGCGCAACCGGTGCACCATTTCAACAGTGCAGCCCATAGACAATGGCGCGTTGCGCTTTAGAAACTTTAGCGATTTGGCCGCGAAATCACTGTTGCTTGCAGTCAAGGACTGGACGACATTCGCCAATGTGTCTCCAGAAAAATAGTTATTAATATCAGCTAGTTGTGGTTTTAAAATGCCGCCATTCGGAATTGTAGAAGCAGCTTTTATCAAATTAAGATCACCGGTTTCAATCAGGCCGGAAACCAACGCGGGCCATTCATTTTTCGCCACAAAGCAATCGGCAAACCCGGCAAAAATTGCGTCCTCTGCCCCCAGCCGTATTCCTGTGGTTCCGATGTATTCCCCCAGCCGGCCGGGCGCATTTGCAAGGATCATTGAGCCGCCAACATCGGGCACCAGACCAATACCGCATTCGGGCATGGCGATCTGACTGCTTTCGTCAACAATCCGGTGCGATCCGTGGCAGCCCACACCAACCCCGCCGCCCATGGTGAAGCCCTGCATCATGCTGATAACCGGTTTGGGGTATGTAAATATTTTGGCATTCATCCGGTATTCATCACGCCAGAATTTACGCCCGTATTCATAATCGCCGCGCAGACCGCTGGCATACATATCGGCAATGTCACCACCGGCGCAAAAGGCCCGATCACCGGTGGCATCAATCAGGATCAATTTGACAGCGGCAGCATCGCGCCAAGCATCCAGAGCGGTCTCGATTTGCAAACACATTTCATAGGTCAGCGCATTCATCGCCTTGGGCCGGTTTAGTGTGATGCGGCCAATCTTGCCTTCGATCCGGATATCGATGTCAACCATCAGCCGCGCTCCGCCAACAATTGACGCGCTACGATCATGCGCATGATTTCATTGGTGCCTTCTAAAATTTCATGGACCCGCAAATCACGAACCAGTTTTTCAATGCCGTAATCAGCCAGATAACCGTAGCCACCGTGCAATTGTAGGCACTGGTTGGCAACTTTTGATCCGGTTTCTGTGACAAAACGTTTGGCCATGGCGCAGAATTTACTGGCGTCTGGCGCGCCGGTATCCAGCTTCCATGCGGCTTGGCGTAAAAATACGCGCGCGGCTTGCAGTTCTATTTCCATATCGGCAAGGCGAAATTGCAGGGCTTGGAACTGGTCGATGTTTCGGCCGAATGCCTTGCGTTCGCCCATATATTGCAAGGTTGCAGTTAATGCAGCCTGTGCGCCGCCCAGCGAGCAAGCCGAAATGTTCAAACGCCCGCCATCCAGCCCTTTCATGGCATATGTGAAACCTTTGCCGGTTTCGCCCAGCAAATTACCGGCAGGAATGTTGCAATTGTCCAATTGCACTTGCCGCGTCGGCTGGCTTTTCCAGCCCATTTTGTCTTCTAATCCACCAAAGCTTAACCCTTTGACACCATCATCCACGACCACAGCAGAAATCCCTTTGGCCCCATCGCCGCCGGTGCGCGCCATAATGACGTAGGCGTCTGAATATCCAGCGCCGGATATGAATGCCTTGGTCCCGTTCAACGTATAGCCTTGATCGGTTTTTTCTGCCTTTGCTTTTAGGGCTGCGGCATCAGAGCCCGAAGCCGGTTCTGTCAGGCAGTAAGAGAAAAATTTCTGCATAGAGACCGCGTCGGCCAGATATTTTCCCTGCAATTCAGGGCTGGCAAATTTATCCAGCATCGCTGCGCACATATTGTGGATTGATAAAAACGCGGCAACCGAGGGGCAGGCCATCGACAGGGCCTCAAAAACAAGCGTTGCATCCAGTCTGGTTAGGCCGGAGCCTCCATTTTTCTCGGACACATAAAGCCCGCCAAAGCCAAGATCGGCCAGCTTTGGCCATAAATCCTTTGGAATATTACCCGCATTGTCCCATTCACGGGCAAATGGTGCGATATGCTCCTGACCGAAGGCCTGCGCCATATCAAATATCAGAGTTTGCTCTTGTGTTAGTGCAAAATCCATCTAAACCTCCCATGTTCAGCAAGAATTGAACGCTTGTTTAGTTTCCAATTATTACAGGAGTTTTGCAAGCGTAACCTCAAAGATCGACGTGGTACTCTTGGATCAAATGGCGCACAATTTCGCGCAATGCGTCGTCTTTGGTTTTGCCGGCTTCTAATGCCGAAATATAGACGGCCCGTTGCCGATCGGCGCTGTTGCCCCCGGTTACGATTTCGCGTGCTCTTTCAATCTCTGCCAAACAACCCAGTTTTGCGGCATCCGGTTCCAGCAATTCGATCATTTCATTAACCAGTTTGCCCATTGGAACAATTTTTCTATGGCCAAAATCAATCAACCCGTTCCCGACGCCATATCGTTGCGCCCGCCACCGGTTTTCATTCAGTAAAAAATTATCATAAAGCCGCCAGCG
>DOHJ01000122.1:6790-7023 GCA_003535335.1 Paracoccaceae bacterium
GCAATGGTTAATGCATGTTCAATGCGCGGGGAAACATCGCAAATCCTTGTTTCTATTGTGGGAAATTTTGCAGACGGGCGCAAATCCCACCAGATTTTGCTACTGTCCTCAATCACATTCAAGTCGATCAGCGCCTGAACCGAGCGCTTGAATTCACCCCAGCTTTGTAATTTTGGCGGCAAACCGGTGCGGGGCAGGTTATCAAAAACCGTCAGCCTGTAGGACGCCAGCCC
>DOHJ01000122.1:7398-14623 GCA_003535335.1 Paracoccaceae bacterium
GGCGAAGAGGCCGAGAGCGCCAGAAGATGTGGCAAAAAATAGGTTAACTGGTTCAACAGATCTATGCGCAAATCTTTTTGGTCAATTCCCACATGCACATGCATCCCGCTGATCAATAGACGTCGCACCACACCTGCCAGATTCTTGCTGAGGTCATTATAACGGTCCTTGTCTGTATGATGCTGGTCTTTCCAGTCGGCAAACGGGTGGCACGATGCCGCAATCGGCGACAGCCCGTATTTTCCGGCGTGTTTTGAAATAGCTGCTCGTAGGCGTTTTAAATCCTCGCGGGCCTGACCGATTGTCTGGCAAATTTTGGTGCCAATTTCAACCTGGCATTGCAAAAATTCCGGGCTGACCTGATCTTGCAAATCAGCAATGCAATCGGCCATCAGCTCTTTTGGCGCATGGGCCAAATCCAGTGTTTTTTGGTCAACCAGAAGATATTCTTCTTCGATACCAATGGTGAAATCAGGTTCTTTCATGTTTGCCTCTCATGGCAGCAATCAGAGCAGACAACAGAAAATAAAGCAAGAAAAAGGGGCCGCGGTTGCCCGCAGCCCTAAAGTCCATGCCAAAAACCGGTTTAATCCATGGCTTTAAAGTGAAATTCGCCGCCTTCTTTTAAACCCGAGGGCCAGCGTGATGTCACGGTTTTGGTTCGGGTAAAGAATTTAAACGCATCTGGCCCGTGCTGGTTAAGATCGCCAAAACCGGATTTTTTCCAACCGCCAAAGGTGTGATAGGCCAGCGGAACAGGAACCGGCACGTTGATGCCAACCATGCCAACATTAATCCGGTGGGCAAAATCACGTGCCGTATCGCCATCACGGGTGAAAATCGCGGTGCCATTGCCGTATTCGTGATCCATCGCGTAACCGAGCGCTTCTTCATAAGTATCTGCGCGCAACGCACAAACAACGGGGCCGAAAATTTCGGTTTTGTAGATGTCCATATCGGTGGTGACGTTGTCAAACAGATGTGGTCCAACGAAAAAACCGTTCTCGTAACCTTGCAGTTTGAAATCACGATTGTCGATCACCAGAGTTGCGCCTTGTTCCACTCCGGTGTCAATCAGGCGCAAGATGTTTTCTTTGGCAGCAGCCGTAACAACCGGCCCGAAATCCACATCGTCGCCGTCAGTATAAGGGGCAACGCGCAATTTTTCGATACGCGGGACCAGTTTTTCAATCAACTTGTCTGCAGTTTCTTTACCCACAGGTACAGCCACCGAAATAGCCATGCAGCGTTCACCCGCAGCCCCGTAACCGGCACCAACAATCGCATCAGCGGCCTGATCCATATCGGCATCGGGCATAATGATCATGTGGTTTTTGGCCCCGCCAAAACACTGGGCGCGTTTGCCGTTGGCGGTGGCGCGGCTGTAAATATATTGCGCGATCGGGGTCGAACCGACAAAGCCAACAGCCTGAATGGTTTCATTGTCCAAGATTGCATCAACAACTTCTTTGTCGCCGTTCACAACCTGTAAAATACCGTCTGGCAGGCCCGCTTCGGCAAACAATTGCGCCAACATCATCGGCACAGTCGGGGCGCGCTCGGATGGTTTCAATATAACCGCATTGCCACAGGCCAGCGCCGGGCCAATTTGCCACAGCGGGATCATGGCAGGAAAATTGAACGGCGCGATTGCGGCTGTTACACCCAGCGCCTGTTTCATCGAATACATGTCAATTCCGGGGCCAGCACTGTCGGTGTAATCACCCTTCAGCATTTCAGGCGCACCGATGCAATATTCGATCACTTCAAGACCGCGCTGTACATCGCCCTTGGCGTCGGGCAAGGTTTTGCCGTGCTCTTTCGATAGTGCTTGGGCCAGTTTATCCATGTCGCGGTTCAACAAATGCACCATCGCCATCATCACGCGGCCGCGCCTTTGCGGGTTGGTCGCGGCCCATTTTGGCTGGGCTGCGGCGGCGATAGAAACAGCGCAATTCAGTTCAGCGGCTGAGGCCAGTGCAACTTTGCCCTGAACTTCGCCGGTGGCCGGGTTCATGATGTCAGCAAAACGTCCCGATGTGCCGTTTGTGATCTTGCTATCGATGAAATGGTGAACTTCAGACATAGAATCCTCCTTTGGGTTATGGTTGTCGGTAGTCTAGTCTTGCATAAATGCTAAATAAAGGGGTAGTTTGCCAAAGGTGTATTGCAAAAATGCAAAGGTGAATGATGCCGTTTGATTGGGATGATATGCGGGTTTTTCTGGCGGTTGCGCGAGGCGAAAGCCTATCAAAAGCCGGTCGGCAGTTGAAATTGGATCCTGCCACGGTCGGGCGGCGCATTGCACGGTTTGAGGATAGGCTGGGCGCCGCCCTTTTTGCGCGATCCGCCCAAGGATATGTTCTAAACAATGAAGGTGAACGTTTGCTGGTGCATGCGATGCGGGCCGAAAGCGCTATGGCGCAGGCTGGCGAAGAGTTGCATGGCCAAGCTGGGCAATTAAGCGGGACGGTGCGAATTGGTGCGCCAGACGGGTCGGCAAACTATCTGTTGCCGCAGGTTTGCGCCGAAATTTGTGACAAAAACCCCGGGCTTGAGGTGCAGATCGTGGCCTTGCCGCGGGTTTTCAACCTGTCAAAACGTGAAGCAGATATGGCTATAACCTTGTCCCGACCAACAGCTGGCCGGCTGGTCGCGCAAAAGATTGCCGATTACAAATTACATCTGGCTGCAACCGGTCGCTATCTTCAGGCCCATGAGCCAATCAAACAGGTGCAGGATTTAAAGCGGCACCGGATTATTGGCTACATCCCCGATATGATCTTTGACAAAGAAGTGGATTATTTGGGCCAAACCGGTGTGGATCACGTTACGCTTGGCTCAAATTCAGTTGCTGTTCAGGTGAACTGGGTACGCCAAGGGGCAGGGTTGGCGATTGTGCATGATTTTTGTATGCCGACAGTGCCGGATATCCACCGTGTTTTGGCAGATAAGATTTCTTTAAGCCGCACTTTTTATCTGGTTCGTCATCTGGATGACCAACGCGTGGACAGGCTCAACAGGTTTGCAGAGCTTCTAGTGAAGGGAATGAAGCGTGAAATTACAAGGCTTGAAAGCCAGTCCAACGATGCCTAGCGGCCCCAAGTACGGGTAACGCCGCAGTCCATATGTACAAAATTAGAGCTGGAATATTTACCAACACCACCGGCACCACAACGGGATGCGGCCTTGAACATCTGGCCTACAGAGCGCGATTTCAAACGCAAGTCAGCAGCTTGACCCCGCATATGCAACGAGTTTTTGGCCACACCACGAGAGCGTGATCGTAGCATTGCATTGGTTTTGGGGGAGCGATAGCCAGACAGCAACAGATAGGGTTCTGTTGTGTCCAACAAATTAAGCGCGGCTGTCATGGTATCCAAATTTCGAGTGTCCATGCGTTTTGTGTCATCGCTACGCCAGTCGCGCATGAAATAATTGATCTCTTTAACCGCATCCTTGATATATTTACCTTCGATCCAGTAAATCGTATCCATATGTTCACCGGTACGACCGGAATACATGCGAAGGCGGCGAATATCACCAGCACCACGCAAATAGCCGGCAGCGTTTGAATAGGTGGGGGCCGCAACAAGTGCGGTTGCTGCAAAAGCGCGCATAAGTCCGCGACGCGTTAATACTGACTTGGTTTTAACCTTGCTCTGATCGTTTGCCATCGTATGTTTTCTATCCATTTTATCCGCACTTTTATGCGGTGACACATTTCTCATCCCCAGATGCTGTCGCGTTATGGCATATCTCGAATCAATTACCAAGCAGCGAATAGGGACAAGTCTAAGCATCCAGCAAAATAGGCAAAAATTTGCTGAAATTGTGAAACTGTTGTGTAAACGCTTGATATAGTGGGGGTGGCGGGCACAGTTAGGGTATTTTGTGGTGGGCTGATGTAAATGTGAGTAGACTTAGCTGGAAAAATTCACGATTGTCTGCCAGATTATACTCAAGGGATACCGTGGGTCGAAAAACTGTTTAGGGGTTCAGTATGAATAACGCGCTTATTAACATGCGTATGTTGCATAAATTTATAGCGGCAATCGCCGTGATTTTCACATTACTAATGGCAGGCGTTCCGGCGCAAGCACAGGTTACGGCCTATAAACAGGCTGTTGCAGAGGCCGCGTCAAACGACAAAGCCTTGGCCGAATTTTACAAGGGACGTAACTACAAGGCAATCTGGACTGGCACATTTGGAAAATCCAGCCAGCGCCGCAAGGCGTTTTTGCAAGCCCTTTCAAACGCAACAGCACACGGTCTGCCAATCAAGCGCTATGACCCTGCGGTGATCAAGGCCAAGCTGAAAGCCTCAAAAATGGGTCGCAGCCGGGGGCTTGTGGAAGTCGAAATGAGCCGCATGTTTTTGCAATATGCCGGCGACATGCGGTCCGGCGCATTGATCCCGCATAAAATTGACAGCGGCATTGTTCGTAAAATTGCCCGCTGGGACCGGCTGCAGACCTTGGTGGCGTTTGAAAAAAGCTCGCCCCGCGGGTTTTTCAAACAGCTGTTGCCGAAAACACCTGAATACGCCCGATTGATGAAAGAAAAACTAAAGCTCGAAAAACTGTTGGGCAAAAGCGGATACGGAGCCAAGGTTGGAGCTGCATCCCTTAAGCCCGGCAGCACAGGCGGGCATGTTGTCGCAATGCGTAACCGGTTGATAGCGATGGGCTATCTGCGCCGATCGGCCGCTAAATCCTATGATTCAAACATGAAAAAGGCCGTGCAATTATTCCAATTGGACAACGGATTGCCAACCGATGGTGTTGCCGGCAAAGCCACGATGGCCGAAATTAATAAATCGGCGACTTACCGTTTGCAATCTATCATCGTTGCAATGGAGCGCGAGCGCTGGTTGAACCAGCCCCGTGGCAAACGCCATGTTCTGGTTAACCTGACTGATTTTTCAGTTAAAATTATCGACAGCGGCAAGGCAACGTTTTTTTCGCGCACCGTTGTTGGTAAAAATGTAAGTGATCGTCGCTCGCCTGAGTTCTCTGATGTGATTGAATTCCTGGTGATCAACCCGACCTGGAATGTGCCACGCTCAATTGCCATCAAAGAATATTTGCCGATGCTAAAGCGCAATAAAAATGCGGTAGGACATTTGCGGTTGGTGGATTCTCGTGGGCGCACGGTAAGTCGTAGTGCGATTAATTTTTCCAAGTATAACGCAAGAACCTTCCCCTTTAACATGAAACAGCCGCCAAGCCGTGGAAATGCGCTGGGACTGGTCAAGTTCATGTTCCCGAATAAATACAATATCTATTTGCATGACACGCCGTCAAAAAGCCTGTTCAATCGTGATGTGCGGGCCTTTAGCCACGGCTGTATCCGGGTGCACAAACCGTTTGATTTTGCTTATGCGTTGCTGGCCAAACAAACGCCTAACCCGCAAGATTTTTTCCAAGCCAAGCTGAAAACAGGTGTTGAATCACGGGTGAACCTAAAGGCACCGGTGCCTGTGCATCTGATTTATCGCACGGCCATCAGCAAACCCAAAGGTGGCATGGAATATCGCCGCGATGTTTACGGGCGTGATGCGAAAATATTTAATGCCTTGATTAAGGCCGGGGTGGTGCTGCGCGCGGTTAAGGGTTAAATCTATAGCCAACAATAATGTTGGGGGCCTAAATGGGCTATACAATTTCAGAAATTGCAACAGCGCTTTCGGCAAAATCCGTCGGCGCTGTTGATCTGTTAATCACCGGCGCAAGCGAACCTGCCACGGCCACGGCCGATGATCTGGCCTTGGCCATGGATCAAAAATACGCGGGCGGGCTGGCCGATGGTCAGGCGCGAGCTGCAATCCTGTGGGACGGGGCCGATTGGCAGGCGCTGGGGCTTTTGGCCGCGATATTTGTGCCGCGCCCGCGTTATGCGATGTCCGGCCTGACTGCGCTGCTTGACCCCGGACCACAGATTGCTGCGGGCATTCATCAAACGGCCGTGGTTGATCAAACAGCAAAGATCGGGGCAGGGGCTGCGATTGGGCCTTTTGTGGTAATAGGGCCGGCCGTGGTAATCGGTGAAAATGCACGGATTGCCAGCCATGTCTCGTTGGAATCCGGTGTGCAAATTGGCGATGAGGCCTTGCTGCATTCAGGTGTGCGGATCGGCGCGAATGTGCAAATTGGTGATGGGTTTATTGCCCAACCCGGCGCTGTTGTTGGTTCTGACGGGTTTTCCTTTGTGACGCCGGAAAAATCCACAGTCGAGCAGGCCCGCGAAACTCTGGGCAAAGACGTTACGGCCAATGCCCAAAGCTGGACCCGGATCCATTCGCTGGGTTCCGTGCAGATCGGTAACAATGTCGAGCTGGGGGCCAATGTGACGATTGACAAAGGCACGATCCGCTCAACCCGTATTGGCAATGGCACCAAATTGGATAATCAGGTGCATGTTGGCCATAATGTGCAAATTGGCGAGGATTGTTTGTTGTGCGGCCAAGTTGGAATCGCCGGATCATCGCGCATTGGTAACCGCGTGGTGATGGCGGGGCAATGCGGGGTTTCGGATAATATTTTTGTCGGTGATGACGTGGTTGCGGGCGGGGCAAGCAAAATATTTACCAATGCACCTGCAGGGCGGATTTTGCTGGGATCCCCTGCGGTTAAAATGGAAAATCATGTCGAGATGCAAAAAGCCCTGCGTCGGTTGCCACGGATGGCAAAACAGCTGGCTGAATTGAAAAACCTGTTAGGAAAAAAAGGTAATAGCTAATAAAAACGCCGCCCTGTTTTGTTGGGCGGCGCAATCATTTTCAGTATTGCTCAGGCTCTAATCAATAGCGGCGGCTTCCAACGCATCATAGGCTTTGGTGAAACCGGTCAGTGACAAGTCGAGCTTAACTTTTTGATCAGGTGCTACCATCGGCACGATCGTCACACTGGCACCTGCACCGCGTTTGAAACTGGCAACATCGGCACCGGAAAACCCGATGCGCGAATAACAACCGTCAGCCGCACACCAAGTGAAGCGGAAACGTTTTTTCGGACCACCATCAACCGTAATAGTCAATTGTTCGGTCAGCATGGTTTCCAGCGGTGTGATAACCAACGCACCTGCGGCAAATTTCTGGGTCTTTGGCAGTTTGAACATGTTGATTTCCGCAACACCATTGCCATCTTTATCTTTTAGCAACTGATATAGTTTGCAGGGCTCTTTTTCGCCTTCGGGCGCGCGAACGCAACGCAATTCCCAAGCG
>DOHJ01000235.1 GCA_003535335.1 Paracoccaceae bacterium
ATTACTTTGAAGGTAATTCAGGCGTTTTTAATGAAATGCAATGCGGCTCATACGCGTTTATGGATGCCGATTACGGACGTATTCTGGACAAAGACGGCAAGCGGATTGATGAGGGTGAATGGGAAAATGCGCTGTTCCTGCTGACCTCGGTTATGAGCCACGCAAAGGCCGACAAAGCCATCGTTGATGCAGGTCTGAAAGTTCAATCTGCCGATAGCGGGTTGCCGAAAATATTCAAACCGGCCGATGGCGTGGAATACGTCAAATGTTCGGATGAGCATGGTGTTGTGATGGATCCGAACGGTGTTCTGAAGGTTAACGACAAGCTGCGTCTGGTGCCGGGCCATTGTGACCCGACCTGTAACATTCATGACTGGTATGTTGGCGTTCGTAACGGCAAAGTTGAAACAGTGTGGCCGGTATCGGCCCGCGGAAGGGCATATTAATCATGTATATTGTTCCTGAAAAAGAAATCGGCGGCCTGATGGATCGCGCTGCTTCATTCGAGGCCGTGCAATCTGTGTTTGCCGCGATGGCCAGCAAAGACGCCTATAATTTCCCGGTGATCCGCGAGGCCATTGGCCATGCAGATGCGCTCTATGGCTTCAAATCCGGTTTTGATCGCAAATCGCTGGCGCTGGGCCTGAAATCTGGTGGCTACTGGCCCGGTAACGAAGCCAAAGGCATGACCAACCACCAGTCCACTGTCATTTTATTCGACGCTGACACCGGCAAAGTCAAAGCGCTGGTTGGCGGTAATCTGTTGACGGCGCTTCGGACAGCAGCGGCTTCGGCGGTTTCGATCAAACATCTAGCCCCGAAAAACGCCAAGGTTCTGGGCATGATCGGTGCCGGTCATCAATCCACTTTCCAGATGCGCGCGGCTGTCGAGCAGCGTGATTTTGAAAAGGTGATTGGCTGGAACTACCATCCTGAAATGCTGTCACGGCTGGAAGATTTGGCGAATGAGCTGGACCTGCCGTTTGAGGCGGTTGAGCTGGACCAATTGGGTGCCGAAGCAGACGTGATTATCTCGATCACCTCGGCCTTTGCCCCCAGCCTGCTGGACGCGCATGTCACCGGCGGCACTCACATCGCCTGCATGGGCACTGACACCAAAGGCAAGCAAGAGGTTGAAGCCGCACTGGTTGCCCGCGCCACTGTGTTCACCGATGAAATCGCCCAAGCAATCAGCATTGGCGAATGTCAGCACGCGATTGCCGATGGCACACTGACCCAAAGCGACATCATCGAAATTGGCGCTGTGATTAATGGCGATCATACCGGCCGGAGTTCGGATGACGAGCTGACTTTGTTTGATGGCACTGGTGTTGGCTTGCAGGATTTAGCCGTGGCTTCCAGCGTTGTCGATTTAGCGATTAAAAACGGGGTGGCTATTGAAGTGGACTTTTAGTGATCCATTTCTAAAAAACCCAAACAAGCCGTTTGTTGTAAAATATAGTTGCAACGAAATACCCACCAGCCAAGGCTGGTGGGGTTAAAAGCAATAGGTTTCCGGACAGAAAAAGCTAAGCCGTTAGAGATTTACCATAGGCTTTAATCGTTCCGCTAGAAGTTGCGCTGCTTCTTCATGCGCTGCTGGCCCCATGATTTCTTCGGCTGCTGGCTGTTCCATTTCAGGAAACAACATTCCTTCTGTACCGCGTGACTGGGCCAGTTGGCTTGGAACGATCTCGATAATTTCGGTTACAAATGGCCGGATTGACTCGATCATAGTATTATCAACGAATACAGGATCCGTCCCCAGCCCATCAGCAGACACCGCATCTTCTGGGCTGCGGTCTGCAAACCATAACAGCACTGTTTTCCCCTCAATTTTTTCCAATAACAGCTTCATTCGGGCAAGCCAGGCCTCTTTTAGCTCGTCTTGCACAACCCTAAACCGCTCTGGCGATATGGCCTGTAAAGTTGTCAGCAGATGTTTTGTGAAATGGAATTCTGTAAAATCCACTTCGCGGAAAATAGTTTTTAGCAAAGTTGATGCGCGTACAAAGCGGTCATTTCGTCTTGGATGTACCGCATAAAACCGGTTTGACATATTTTGTGCACCAACAACCTGAACCACCGTAACACGTGATTTATTGCAGGCTGAAATAACCGTTGGCTCGTTTGAAAACACATCAACGCCGGCATTCATGCAACCGAAATTAACACATTCTATGCCCAACTGTTCTTGCACCAAGGCCGGAAACGGAGTTTCGATATATTTGCCATAAGTTTCGGTCCCACCCAACATTGCAATATAATCCCCCGCCATTTTTTTGCGCGGACCCCGAAATAGTAATTTGGAATTTCCGTAACGACACGGAAAATAGTCAAGGGCACCCAGCCCCAGGTTTTCATAGGTCATGATACCCACCTCTCATTTTTAATTCACCCAAAATCAGATTCGCCTAAATAGATTTCGAAATTGCTAATCAAAAAAAGAGAGATAAATTTTATCCATACCTGCCCCTTGCGCCTGTTAGTGCCTGCGCCGTAAGGTTGCCTAAATTATATGTGAGGTTTGCAAATGGAAGTTTTAAAAATTGGCGTAATTGGTGCAGGCCAAATGGGCAACGGGATTGCCCATGTTTGCGCCTTGGCCGGCTATGAAATACTGCTGTCAGATACGTCGCAGGATGCACTGGACAAGGCACGGGGCTTAATTTCCAAAAATCTTGATCGGCAGCTGGCACGCGAAAAAATCAGTGAGGTCGACAAACAGGCAGCGCTTGGGCGGATAAAAACCACGTTAAAACTTCCTGATCTGGGTCAAACGGATCTGGTGATCGAGGCCGCCACTGAACGCGAGGCCGTTAAGGCCGCGATCTTTGAGGATTTAATTCCGCATCTTCAGCCGCATACGCTGCTCACATCCAACACCTCGTCTATTTCCATAACCCGTTTGGCGTCGCGCACGGATCGGCCGGAAAAATTCATGGGGTTTCATTTTATGAATCCGGTTCCTGTGATGCAGCTGGTTGAATTAATTCGTGGAATTGCCACCAACGAAGAAACATTTCAGGCTTGCTATGATGTTGTTGAGCGGCTGGGTAAAACATCTGCAACAGCCGAGGATTTTCCCGGATTTATTGTAAACCGCATCCTGATGCCAATGATAAACGAGGCCGTTTACACGCTTTATGAAGGGGTTGGCTCAGTTCAATCCATCGACACATCTTTGCGGTTGGGCGCAAATCATCCCATGGGTCCGCTGGAGTTGGCAGATTTTATCGGGCTTGATACATGTTTGGCAATTATGAATGTGTTGCATGACGGGCTGGCAGATACAAAATACCGGCCCTGTCCGTTATTAACGAAATATGTCGAAGCGGGCTGGTTGGGGCGTAAAACCAAGCGCGGGTTTTATGATTATCGGGGTGAAACACCTGTTCCAACACGCTAAGTTAATGGCTGCTGACCCTAGGTTTTGGTCAGCGCCATGGCCAATGTATCTGGTGTCAGCGGTTTTGACAGACAGGTAACAGTGCTGCCGTAGCGATCAGAAACAACCTTCTCCATCGGCAGGCGGCCTGAAACAACAATCACTCTGGTTTCTTTACGGCTTGAAAGGCACTGTTCAACCAGTCGCCAGCCAGAATTGCCATTGTCCAGATGAATGTCGGTCAGAACCGTGGCGTATTTTTTTTGCCCGGCTAACAGTTTTTCAGCCTGATCAAACGTGCTTGCCTTTTCAACCTGAAAACCCAAATCCTGCAGCATTTTTGCAGTATTATCCAAAACTTCAAGCTCATCCTCAATCAGTAAAACTCGGGCGGGTTTTGTTGATATTGCAGCGTTCGCAGCAGATTCACTAACCAGTGGCAATAACAGCCTCACAGTCGTACCAACATTTGGCGTGCTTTCAATTAAAAACTCGCCACCTGATTGCTTGATAAATCCGTACACGCTCGACAGCCCTAATCCGGTACCCTCACCATCTCTGCGGGCCGAATAGAATGGCTCCATTGCCCGTTTCAGAATGGCTTTTTCCATGCCGCAACCATTATCCCGGATCAGGATTTCGGCCATCCCATTAAGGGTTTTTCCAATAGAAATCTGGATTAACCCGTCTGTTTCAATGGCCTGATTACTGTTCAGGCACAGGTTCAGAATGGCGCTTTCCAACTGACCGGGATCAACCAGAACGCATAATTCGTCTTTGGCTAGGGACGTTTTTAGTAAAACACTATCCTTCAGACCGATACTAACCAGATCCACAAGCCCCTCAACAAGCACATTTAATTCGGTTTTTTCCGGCGCCAGCCGCTGTTTGCGGGCAAAGGCCAAAAGGCGTTGGGTTAGCGATGTGCCAATTTCAACGGCTCCGGCAATTCGGCGGCGTAAGGCAGACGTGTCTGAGCCTGCCTGTTTGGTTTCTATCAAATGCAGGTTGCCCGAAATGGTCGACAGGATATTGGCAAAATCATGGGCAACTTCGCCGGTTACTTTGCCAAGGCTTTCAATCCGCTGGACTTGGCCTAACCGTTCTTCGAAATTGTGCCGATCTGTTGCATCCGAGAACATCCACACTTCGCCCCCATCCGGCAGGCGCGAGCAACGCAGTTCAACCACATATCCATCATCGCATTGCAACGTGCTATATTTACGAAATACCTGCCCTAGTTTTTGTTTTTCAGCAGCTTTGGCAAAGGGTGAAATGGCCAGAATGCCCGCCATATCCAGATTATGCTCCGTAGCACCGTCTGGCAAATGCAGCACTGATTCAAAACTGGGGTTGGTCGCGGTCAGATGGCCGTCAGCAGCGATAATTGCCACCCCGTCCGTGATGTTGGTAAACACTTTTTCAAACAAGGTGTTGCGCTGGTCTAGTTGGCTGTTTAGCCGGTCCAACCGCATGGCATTGGCACGAAACACCCGAAAACTTTGCAGCAACATCCCGATTTCATCCACGGCACCCTTGGGACGTGGCAAAATGGTACTGCGGTCGCCTTGTGCCAAACGTTGCATGGCTTGCGAGATGGCTTTGATGTTGCCGGTGACATAACCGGAAACAAACAAAGCCGACAAAAGCGCCAATGATACGCTTGCCACCCCGATTCCAAAAATAAACAGTTTGGCAAAACGAATTGAGGACCTGGTTTCGGCGCGTCTTTCTGAGAGGTGAACTTCTGCGTTGCGAGCATAGGTTAAGGCCATTCCACCAATCCGGCCAGAATTATAGCGGATACGAAAAAGCGCATTCTGGGCAATCAGATTTTGGTCCAGTTCTCTACGGCGATTGATAAACAGGCTGTTTTCGCCAACTGCCATTCCCTGCAGCTGATCATAGATATTTCGAGGCTTGCCTTGAAAGGTATTTATAATGGGGTCTGTGATCAAAGAGGTATAAATACGCCGAAATTCCCCAAGACCGGGCAGGTTGTCACTATAGGCAGCGCGGGTCAGAACATTGGTTATATTTTGCAACACTGTCCGAGACTGCCTGTTGTCGATATTATCGGCATTTTCTTGCAGTTGCTGTGATAGCTTCGTTAAGATTGCCCGTTGGACTAATACTTTGCTGCGGTGCTCGTCCAACAGATCGGCTGCGCCAATCAAATCATTAAGGGCGTGCTCCATTTGCACCAATGCATCAGCCACCACGGGCTGAAACCCCGCCGATTTGTTGCTGGCCTGCAAAGAGCCTTGGGGCCATTGCTGACGGATTTGGTTAATCGATACCAGCAATTCAGCGCTCTCGGCGTGGATTAGATAAGGCGATTTTAGGCCCAGCAAGAAAGGCGCGGATGTCGCCAAATCTGTTGAGCGTTTTGACAGTGTCATTGCGCTGGCAACGTCTGTTAATGTTTGCCGATGCAATTTTTCAAGTTCAAAATTGGCGCGCTCTAGCGTGTACCACGAAATTGCACCGACCAATATTGTTGCAGCTGCCAAGGTTCCCAGGGCCAGAAACAGTCGCGATCTGATGCTTAATCTTGGGCCAGAATGTGCAGGCCGGTTTTGCGTCAATGTGAAGCCCTGCCTTCAGTTACAAAAATATATCCCTGCCCCCGTCTTGTTTGTAAATGGACTGGCTTTGACGGGGCTGATTCAATTTTACGCCGGAGCCGCAGGATTAACACGTCAATTGTACGGTCCACATATTGGGACAAATCATTGCCAAGTTCAGACAGCAGTTCAGTTCGGGGGATAATGCGGTTTTGGTGGCGCAGAAAGTATTCCAATAACCGGTATTCGGCGTTGGTTAACGGGATTTCCACACCTTCCGCATTAAATAATTCGCGCTGGGTCTGATCTAAAACATTGCTGCCAAAATTCAGAGAATGATCTTTATCCGGTTCATTTTTCTCACTGTGTACGGTCTGTGTGACACCGTAACGTCGCAGCACCGCCCGCAGTCGCGCAATTAATTCGCGTGGGTTAAATGGCTTCATCAGATAATCATCCGAGCCGATTTCAAGACCAACAATTTTATCCACCACATCCCCAACGCCGGTTAGCATCACAATTGGCAAATCACTGTTTTTGCGGATATTTATCACCAATGTCAGGCCGGATTCACCTTTTAGCTTTAAATCAATCAGCGCCAAATCAATGGTCAGATCAGCATCCAGATCGTAAAAATCCTGACTACTGGCCAGTGCTTCGGTTTCAAAACCGTTTTCATTTAGCAATTCAACCAAAGTATTGCGCATATCTGGATCGTCATCAACAATTGCAATTCTTGGGCGATGTTCAGTGCCGGTGTTCATGATTGTGTAAAATCCCTGAGAGCGCGTGAGCCGTTAAAGGGACCATAGCGATTATTGCGGCAACAATGCAATTATGCTGTCAGGAATTAGATTACGTATTCAGGCACCGCTTGCAATAGTTGTAACAATCTTAATATTAATTAGCCTCTATATCAGCGCTTTTTCTCACTTCAGACTCGCTCAAAGTAATGCCTTGGGCCTAACCTGTTGCATGACATTCTGGCGGAACTATTTCGTGGACCCCGTGCAATGTCCTGATTTAATAGGGAGAATATGATGAAAAAACGTTACGTGATTGGTGCGGCTGTAATGGCGGCTGTGTTTTCTGCTCAGCAATTGGCGGCCGAAGAACTCAGTATTGTGTGTAGCAACGAGCAAGACTGGTGCGATTTGATGACCGGAGCTTTTGCTGAAAAAACCGGTATTGATGTTTCTATGGTGCGTAAAAGCACCGGTGAAACACTGGCGCAGGTTCGGGCCGAAGCCGGAAATCCGAAAATCGACGTCTGGTGGGGCGGTACGGGTGATCCGCATTTGATTGCGGCTGCCGAAGGTCTGACACAGGCATCCGGTGTTGACACATCCGAATTGCTGGGATGGGCGCAGAAGATGTCTGAAATTTCCGATGGCCGCACAATCGGTATCCATCTGGGCGTTTTGGGTGTTGCTTATAATTCGGAAATATTGGCTGAAAAAGGTATCACTCCGCCTGCCTGCTGGAAAGATCTGACCGATGCGTCTTTTGCCGGCGAAATTCAGGTGGCCAATCCGAACAGCTCGGGCACGGCTTATACCGAATTGGCAACGCTGGTACAGGTATTTGGCGAAGACGCCGGCTTTAAGTTGCTGGCGGAAATTGGCAAAAACGTAAATCAGTATACCAAATCCGGATCGGCTCCCTCAAAGGCGGCTGCGCGTGGTGAAACCGGGGTTTCGATTGGCTTTCAACACGATATGGTGAAACTAAAGAAAGCCGGTTTCCCGCTGGAAATCGTTTCGCCGTGCGAGGGAACAGGTTATGAAGTTGGCGGCGTATCAATCATTACAGGTTCAAAAAATCTGGACGCCGCAAAGAAATTCGTAGCCTTTGCCATCAGCGCCGAAGCCCAATCTCTGGGCCCACAGGTTGGCGTTTACAACGTGCCATCAAATTCCAAGGCGGTAATGCCAGCCGAGGCACCGGATCCTAGCACGATCAAACTGATCGACTATGATTTTGCAACTTACGGGTCAAGCGCCACCCGCGAACGCCTATTAAAACGCTGGGATGCAGAAGTTAAAAAATAAGCTCTGGCTTAAGTAATTGAGGGCGGCGCGAAATGCCGCCCTCGGCATATAATTTCACAGGGCATAATATAATGAAACGCACAGTCATCCATTGGCTTATTGTTGGTTTTGTCGGTTTTTTCCTGCTCCCTTGGTACATGGTTGATGGGGGATTTTTCAGCCTTGCGTGGCTAGGAGCCTTTGGCGAGCAAGGCAATGGATCCGGCGCGATGCAAGTGTTTAGCCATGGCCGGTCATGGCTGCTTGGCCCGCTCTTGGCATTGATTGGCGTATTTATTGCGCTGTTCGTGGTTAAAAATTCTGTGAAATCTGCCAAAACTATCGCGGCGATTTCTGCGGCCGGTATTATTTACACCGCCTTGCAAGGATTGATTATCGTTCGCGCAGGCCCGCGGTTGTTTAGCGGGTTACTGGAGGGTAGCGCTGCCCAAGCAGGTCAAATCGGGTTTGGTACCGGTGTGCTGGTGCTTTTGATTGCGCTGTTGTTCATCCTGACCACATCGTTTTCGGCCATGGGAAAAGGACGCGGTGATGCCTTTGTTGTGGGGTTAATCGGGCTGATTATTTCACTGGTAAGCATTTTCGTTTTCTTCCCCGTTGCCCATATTCTGATCAGCGCATTTCAATCATCGGACGGGCAATTTTCCCCGTTGCTGTTTTTTCCGCGCTTCTTTTCGTCCGATATCTGGGGGCTGGGCTGCCTAACCTTTAGCGGTTCATGTGGCCCGGCGATCAATTCGTTGTTTCTGGCGGTAATGACGGGGGCCGGTTCAACCATGCTGGGCCTGTCATTCGCCCTGATTTTTACCCGCACCGGATTTGTTGCAAAACCGTTACTGCGGGTTCTGACCATCATTCCAATCATCACACCGCCCTTTGTTATCGGCCTTGCTCTAATCCTGCTATTTGGCCGCACGGGTGCCGCGACTTCTGTGTTTGCCGATCTGTTCGGGGCTGAAAAAACCCGCTGGATTTATGGATTTCAGGGGGTTTATATTGCGCAATTGCTATCATTTACCCCGATTGCATTTCTGGTGCTGATTGGCGTGGTCGAAGGCGTCAGCCCCTCGATGGAGGAAGCCAGCCAGACGCTGGACGCCAACCGCTGGCAAACATTTCGCTATGTTTCGTTGCCGCTAATGCGGCCCGGGCTGGCAAACGCTTTTTTGCTCGGCTTTATTGAAAGTCTGGCCGATTTCGGTAATCCGCTGGTTCTGGGCGGAAATTTCAGTGTGCTTTCGACCGAGATTTATTTTTCAATCGTTGGCGCTGTGGCAAATCCATCCCGCGCCGCAACGCTAGCGATTGCTTTGCTGACCCTGACGCTGGGCGCATTCTTGTTGCAACGAAAATGGATTGGAAAAAAATCCTATGCCACGGTCACAGGCAAAGCCGACAGCGGCCGTCACGCAGCGCTTAGTCGGGGTGTAAAAACTGCCTGTTATATGACCGCACTGCCATGGGCTGCCTTTACAGCGCTGGTTTACAGCATGATTATCGCCGGTAGTTTTGTAAGACTTTGGGGCTACAATAACAGCTTTACCTTTGATCACTATATTCGTGCATTCGGCATTAAATTCGGCGAAACGTGGCGCTTTACCGGTGTTGCATGGGACAGTTATTTTACCACCCTGACAATTGCCTCGATCGCCGCCCCGCTGACTGCCTTTGTCGGGCTGGCCACGGCCTATTTGTTAGTGCGCCAGAATTTCGCCGGCAAAAGCTGGTTTGAATTTTCGACCATGCTATCCTTTGCCATTCCGGGCACGGTGATCGGGGTTAGCTATATTCTGGCGTTTAATTTCCCGCCGATCGAATTGACCGGCACCAGCATTATTCTGATCATCGTCTTTGTTTTCCGTAATATGCCGGTTGGGGTACGTGGCGGGATCGCCGCAATGAGCCAGCTGGACAAAAGCCTTGATGAAGCGTCGATAACCCTTGGGGCCAATAGCTATACCACCGCGCGCCGGGTGATTGCGCCGCTACTGGGCCCTGCGCTGATCGCCGCACTTACCTATAGTTTTGTGCGTGCAATCACGTCGGTATCGGCGGTGATCTTTCTGGTGAGCGCCAAACACAACATGGCCACGGCCTTTATTGTTGGCAGGGTTGAAAACGGTGATTTCGGGTTGGCGATTGCCTATTCCGCTGTGCTGATTGTCACCATGTTAGCCGCGATTATCTTACTGCAACTGCTCATCGGAAAACGGCGGCTTCGGCGTGACGATCGGGTGGAAAATACGGCCAAACCGCCGGTTACTGGAGAAAAAGCATGACACTAAATACAAAAGCCGGATCTGTTATTTTTAAAGGAGTGGTCAAGCGTTTCGGCGAGGTCACGGCGCTTGAAAAGCTGACGCTGGAGGTGAAACCAAAACAGCTGGTCACACTGCTTGGTCCATCGGGTTGTGGCAAAACCACCATCCTGCGCCTGATTGCAGGTTTGGAAAGCGCAACGGAAGGCTCGATTTTTATCGGCGGCGAAGATGTGACGCATTTGTCGGCCACCTATCGCAAGGTGTCGATGGTGTTTCAATCCTACGCATTATTTCCGCATATGAGCGTGGTGCAAAATGTGGCCTATGGATTAACCGTAAAAGGGCTGCCCAAGGCCGAAGCCCACGCCAAGGCCGAAGAGGGTCTGGAAATGGTTGGATTAAAGGGGTTTGGTGCGCGTTTGCCATCAGAATTGTCGGGCGGCCAACAACAACGTGTGGCTGTAGCGCGTGCGATTGTTCTGGAACCTGAAGTCTTATTGCTGGACGAGCCGCTTTCAAATCTGGACGCCAAACTGCGCCGCCATGTGCGCGAAGAGATCCGCCAGATCCAGCAAGAAATGGGCCTGACCGCGGTTTACGTTACCCATGACCAAGAAGAGGCAATGGCGGTTTCTGACCAGATCATCGTCATGCGCAACGCTGAAATTGCCCAAGAAGGCACGCCGCATGATTTATATGAGCGACCTAATTCATCATTTATTGCAGATTTTATTGGTGACGCAAATCTGGTGGATTGCGAGGTGATTGAAAGCGGTTCAAATACCAGCACCGTAAATGTCGCCGGTAAAACCGTATCGCTTGAAACCGGGTTTGAAAAAACCGGGGCGGCCAAGCTGGTTTTACGGCCAAACCATATCAACCTGTCAAAAACCAAAACGGCCGATAGTTTTGAGGCAAGCTTTACGTATGCCGCCTGATAGGGCAACCAGATACAATATTCTTTAACGGGCGG
>DOHJ01000157.1:0-1951 GCA_003535335.1 Paracoccaceae bacterium
ATTCGTCCAGAAACTGTCAGTGCGCTGGTAAAATGCGTAGAACAGCTCTTTGTTGGACCACTCAAAATTAAACGCCATTGAAATGGCCTGTCGCACCAATGGATCCTGAAATTTTTCGCGCCGCAGATTAAACCAGAACCCTTGGGTGCCCGACGGGTTGCCATCCGGCAGGGTCTCTTGCTTGATCCAGCCCTTGTCCAGTGCCGGAAAATTATATCCGGTGGCCCAAAGTTTTGATAAATATTCTTTGCGGTAAGCATATGCACCGCCTTTAAAGGCCTCGAATGCGGCCGTGTAATCGGCAAAATATTCATACTTTATGACATCAAAATTATTCTGCCCGACATTCACAGGCAAATCGCGCGCCCAGTAATCGTCACGCCGTTTATAGGCAACCGATCGGCCTGCATCGACTTTTAACAGCTCATAGGCGCCAGAACCCAGTGGCGGCTCCAGTGTGGATTCACCAAAATCCCGGGTCTGATAATAGGCCTTGGAAAATATCGGCAGACCTGCAGCATTCATCGGCAATTCACGAAATGGCGCGCCCTTGGCAAAGGTGAATTTTACAGTCAGCTCGTCCAGCGCCTCGACTTTTTCAAAATCCTTGTAGGAAACTTTAAAGCTGGGAACACCTTTTTCCAGCAGCACATTGAACGAAAACACCACATCTTCGGCGCGCAACGGGGTGCCGTCGGAAAATTCGGCCTCGGGGCGCATGTGGAAAATCACCCACGATCGATCTTCGGGGTACTCAATAGTGTGGGCCACCAGCCCATATAATGAATCCGGCTCGTCCAGATTACCTGTCATCAGCGTGTCAAAAAAGACGCTCGACAAACGCGCTGCGCTGCCTTTCAGGATAAACGGGGACAGGCTGTCAAAGGTGCCAAATGCCCAAGTTGAAAATTCACCGCCCTTTGGGGCGTCCGGATTTACATATTCAAAATGTTTGAAATCAGCTTCGTATTTCAGCTCGCCAAAGGTGGAAATGCCGTGGGATTTTATGATTTTTTGTTCGGCCCGCAATGGAGATGTCAGCAAAACCAGTACAGCCAATACAAAGAAACCTGTAAAAAAGATACCCAACCGATCTGTTATTATTGGCTGTTGAACCTGCGCAGTTTCGTTTGCATTGCATGTTGGCATTTTTTATCCTCTGGTCCGTTTCATCAAATAGCCGCTTAATACCCAGCTAAATATGCGCGGGGGTAATAATCAAGTTGATATTACACAAATTAACAATGATTTGTCCCATTTGGATGATTAAATGCGCAAAAATTGCCTTAATGGATTGGCCAAGCCATTGATTTACAGCGCTGGTCCATTTCATCCGGGGCAAGGGTGTTTAATTCTGAAGGATGGAAAATTGCTTTGAGGCAACGGCTTACTCTGTGATTGTAGCCAGATAAGCGATCAGATCTGCACGCTGTTTGATTTTTTCAATCCGGCAAAGCTCATCTTGGTCCCGGGAACCATAGTTTTAGGTTTGGCCAAAAACGCGTTCAATTGCTCGGGCGTCCATTGGCCACCCAGCTCTTTCATCGGGTCGGAATATTTGAACCCTTCTGCCATGGCCACATCACGGCCAACAATACCTGTCAAATAAGGCCCTGTTGCATTAGCGCCCGTTTCAAGCTTATGACAGGCTTTGCATTTAGCAAATACTTTGGCACCCTTTTCCAAATCAGCCGCAGCCAGAAGTTCGGAAAAATCGGGTTCAACAACGGCTTCCTGAACCGCTTCTTTTGCGTCATCCTTTTTGGCCAACAGATGTTCATCACCATGCTGGCCTTGTGTCACAAATAAACCGGCAGCCGCAAAATAGCCCAAAGCGGCTATGATCAATGGAGTGATAAACCCAAAGGTGCTTTTAATAATTGCTGATGATTTGAACATGTGGCTACCTAATTTGGCTACTGTAGATAATTTATATAGCTGCATAATCGCA
>DOHJ01000157.1:2321-4082 GCA_003535335.1 Paracoccaceae bacterium
GGAGAGAAAATCGAGCTGACCTTGGGTCCGATATTTGCGCAAAAACAATTTACAAACTACCGCCTTTCCCTGCCCGACAGCAAAGTGTAGTTATGACAATATCATGCCACTCTGTAATTTCTATAAACACAAAAGAGCACTGTAATGACTGCAAAAATTGCATTCCAAGGCGAGCTGGGTGCCTATTCGCATCAAGCCTGTATTGAAACACGGCCCGATTTTACCCCGTTACCCTGCCGTACATTTGAAGACGCAATTGAATGCGTGCGCTGCGGTGAAGCAGAGCTTTCGATGTTGCCGGTGGAAAATTCGACTTATGGCCGGGTGGCCGATATTCACCAACTACTGCCGGACTCTGGCCTGCATATCATCGACGAAACTTTCGTACGGGTGCACATTAACTTACTGGTCCCGAAAGGCACAAACATCTCACAGGTGACACATGCTATGAGCCACACCGTGTTACTGGGTCAATGCCGGGATTTTCTGGCCAAACACGGCATTCACCGGATTAACGCAGCTGACACCGCCGGTTCTGCCAAACATGTCGCCCAAGAAAACAACCCCGATCTGGCAGCACTTGCATCTGAATTGGCTGGCAAGATTTACGGGCTGGATGTGATTGCGCGCCACATTGAAGACCACGATCAAAACACCACACGGTTTTTGGTTATGTCACGTACAAAAGACCTGACACGCCGAGGAAATACCGGAATGATGACCTCATTCGTGTTTCGTGTCCGCAATATTCCGGCTGCGCTTTACAAGGCAATGGGCGGTTTCGCCACCAATGGCGTGAATATGACAAAACTGGAAAGTTATATGGTGGGCGGCTCATTTTCCGCCACACAATTTTACGCCGAAATCGAAGGCCATCCGGACGATAAAAGCGTTCAACTGGCAATGGAAGAGCTGGAGTATTTCACCGATTCAATTGCGCTGCTCGGTGTTTATCCGGCTGATCCGGGCCGCCGCTAAGCCAGTTGTCCGCTTTTGTAACGGGTTTCAACATCTGTTGCAAAATGGGCAACCTTTTTGGCATAGGCTTTGGATATTTTACCTTTGGCCAAGCGCATGGTTTGCAACAATAAACGCGCAGTCAGTGATTTTGATTTAAGCGCCATAGAAACATTCAGGCGCGTGCGATTGCGCGATAAAGCAACCAGTTCCACCGCAGCGTCTGCCATCATGCCTCCGGTAACAGACACAAAGGACAGGTTGTTCGGGGCATCCATTTCAATAAGGTCCGTTTTAACCAGCCGCATCTTGCCACGCAGTTTTGCCTCGATATCCCAAGCCATTAACATCTGGGTTTTACCCGGGCGCTCGACACGCCTGACCTTGGCACCACGCCGCAACGCTGCGCGCTCAAACCCGTCGAAATCCGAAACAGCCTTAAACACTGCTTCAATTGGCGCTTCGATATCTTCTATTGCGGTAAATTCCATTGTCTCACTCTTTGCCCTTATAATTCTGTCTGTGGTATAAAACCTTATCCAGCCGATCTGCAAGCCAGCGCTGGATAATAAAACGTGCAATTGAACCTATTCCTAGCGGCTTGATCAATGGATGCAAATTAATGGATGCAAATTAATATTAAGGGGCTGTCCTAGATAACTAGTTCAGATGCTTTCTAACCCATTGTCTTAGCTGCAATAACTGAGATGATGGGTCACTGTTGTTAAATCTCCACTCACACCCCTTCAAATATAGCCCGAATTGGACCTTCGGGATACCGGTGAATTTTCGCATATGGCGCTT
>DOHJ01000154.1:0-520 GCA_003535335.1 Paracoccaceae bacterium
TTTGACTGCCCGCTGCTGGTGGCAATGCGAACCCGGTCACGGCGATACTCGTCTGTATATTTGATTGTCATTCATGATCTCCTTCAGTGCAATTATTGCTCTAAAGAGACCGGAACCAAACCGTGACAAGACCATCGGCCTTCAAAGACCGCACGGCCATACGTTCCATTCTTATACGCCGTTAGAACGGCCCAGCTTTATTGGGTATTTACCTACGGAATATCTAACAAAGCTCTAATTTTATAAGTTAAAAGTCATTTGAATTTTCCATGGTAGAAGAAGTTGGAAACAAAGGCTATTCATCTCCCCGCTGCAATACTTCGGGATTGCGCAGCCAAACATCACGTTGGGCAAAGGGTATTTCGATGTTTTCTTCGGCAAACACCCGGGCAATTTCATGGTTCATGTCAGAATTCACGCTGAGTTTCCAGTTCACATCGCGCAGGATTGCCCTGATTTCAAAATCCAGTGAATCCGCGCCAAAACCGCTAAACAAAACCAGCGGCGCAGGGTTGGCCAG
>DOHJ01000154.1:920-3820 GCA_003535335.1 Paracoccaceae bacterium
AAGCCACGCCGACCGAAACAATCACCCGGCCAACCGAATTGCCCCGGGTCCAGTTGGTGACCACGCCCGAAACCAGATCAGAATTGGGTACAATGACATCGGTGCGATCAAAGGTTTCAATCCGGGTCGAGCGCACGGAAATATTGCGCACAATACCCATTTCGTCGCCAACCTCGATCCAGTCGCCCTCGGAAATCGGCCGTTCAACCAACAAAATGATACCCGAAACAAAATTGGAAACGATGTTTTGCAAGCCAAAACCAATGCCCACCGAAAGCGCACCAGCCACAATCGCCAATGACGACAGATCAATTCCGGCGCTGGAAATGGCCACCACAGCGGCCAGAAAAATCCCGATATAACCAAGGCCGGAAACGATCGCGTTCTGCCCGCCCACATCCATTTTGGTTTTTGGCAAAACCGTGCTGCGCAGGGTGCCTTGAACCAGGCGGGTCAGGATATAACCAACCACAAAAACAAGCGCAAAGGTCAGAAAGTCCGATGGCGATATCCGTGCGTCTCCAATTGAAAATCCTGTTTTAAAGCGGGCCCATATTTCGAATAAATCAGCCCGCCTGACCCCCCAGATCAATGCAAAAACCGGCAGCGCAGCCAGTACCATAGCGAAACTTAACAACACCGGAATCAGCGCCTCTCGGGCTTTTTCCACGCTGCCGACCAGCAGGGCATAAACCTCGGATATCAGCCGGTGCAGCACCAGCAGAAAAGCCAGCAATCCAAGCGATATGGCAGCTGGAAAAACGATGGACTGCGCGGCCTGAAAGTAACCGACCAAAGCCAGAAACGGGCCGGCAATAGCCAGCACAAAAACAATACGGCCAAGATAGTGGGTGATCCGGTTCCTATAGCTGTACTCCCGATCATCACCGCGTTCGTTTTCAACGTGTTGGCCCAACAATCTAGACAGGCGCAGCATCGCGTATCCGGCCAGCAAAAGCACCGGAAAAACCAGCACCACGAGGGCCTGAATGCTCCAGTTCTCAAACTGGGAGATTGCATCGATCAAACCGTTTAGACCAATCAGAAATCCCAAGGATGAGGCAAAAAACCGCCCCTTGGTACGGTGCCGGGTCACCAAATTCAGAGGCGGAGCAACATGCTCGCTTTTTGGGAAAACCCGTCCAGCCAACCAGCGCGCAACCATGAAAATAACAGCCATTTCGACCATAGCCGAAACAACAATATCGCCGCGAACACCGATCATTTCTGTGGCGTAAGCGGCCTGTTCCAGCAACATAATCCCGATCAATGGCAGGATCAGCTGCGCAAATGACAACAAAAATGCCATTAACCAACGCGCGGAAGTTCGGTTTTTTGCCTGCACTGAAAGGGTTAGCCGCTCGGCCCAGTAGCGACCCCGCAACAACAAAGCAAAGGCAAACAGCAACAAGACGACGATCACCGGCAGGTTTTGTTTCATTCGAACCTGCTGGCTAGAGCTGGACCAGGACGTTTTGAATTCGTTGACTAAACTGTGCAGCGTACTGCCAGCCGCATCAAGCCCGGTTTTCCAGTGATTGGGGTTAACCGGTGTCGGCCCCAATTCAAGCAAAACGGCCGTATTGCGGCGGCGAATTATCTCGTCTATCGCGCGGATTAGACCATCGGCCTGACTGTAAGAAACTTCGGCCGATTGCACAGGCGCCACTAGCAGGCCCATGCGTTGTTCCATTTCTGTGCGCTTGGCAGCGATTTCAGGGGCTTCTTCAACCCCGTCAGGCTTTGGCCCCAATGCGGTGATCTGGGCCTGCAGGGTGTTGATACTGCTCTGGTTTGTGCTTTGGCCTTTGCGGAATTTTTCGCGCCATGTTACCAATTGTGTGCGTAATTCCTCAAATGCTTCACTCGAGGCCCGTCCCGCTGCAATGGCTTCTTCGGCGCGGCGGGCCGTGTTTTGCCAAGCCTCGTTATCGCTCAAGCTGGTATTTTGAACGCTTCCGGTTTGGCTCGGGTTGAATTCCTGAGCATTTACAAAACCCGCAGAACTAACAATAATCCACAGCATACTGATGATAAAAAAATGCACCATCAATCTGCCATTACAAACCCGGGCGCGCATTTGGGCCACCGGTTCATTACTGCAATCGATTGAACATTCCAGATCTTTGCAATTATCCATATTCACCCGCCCGTTTCAGTTGACCCTGTTTAGGCAGGAGTTTGGCCAAACTCAAGCACGGTTACGCAAAGTTGGGCGCATTCTTGCAAGCCAATTTGCCGTCATCACCAAAGCAGTGCGCCGGCTTTGGTCCGTTGATATTGCTTGGCCTGAACAGTTAGCCCCAGCGTCGAGACCCCCAGCCAGCAACCAGACCGGCAACGATGCCCGTGATTAGCATAGTTGCAATAATTTCCGTGGTGAGCAGCATTTTGCCAAATTTAAGCGCCATTTCGAAAACCCCGACGATGGCTTCAACCGGATCATCATAACGTTTGCGAATAGATAGTTTGATCATTTGGGTAATAGAATTTAACAGCATCACCCAAAACAGGGTTGCAAACATTGCGCTCAGGCCTGCCCCGACCGCGCTGCTGGTATTGTTGCCATAGCGCAAACCCATAAAAACCCAGCCACAAATCAAACCGATTGCCGCATTATATTCGGAAAACCGGCCGAAATTTGTGCCTGGCGGCATTTGCGGCTTGAACAGTTCGGAAACGTACCAACTAAGGGCTGCGAAAAAAATCGCGCCAATAATACGGGATGCTGTGGGCATTTATCTGTTCTCCATGCTGCTAGGGAGGATTATTTACCGGCCTGGATGGTCTGGTCAAGGGCTGTGATCAAGGCGGTGATTTCATTTTCAGAAGTGTAATGCACAAAGCTCAGCCGCAAAACACCTTTTTTCGGATCAATCCCTTGCGCTTGCAAGGCCCGA
>DOHJ01000154.1:4160-5267 GCA_003535335.1 Paracoccaceae bacterium
GATGTGGCCCATAAGTTTTATAGGCGGAAAACAGATAAATATCGGCACCTGTTTCATCAACATTAACAAAGCCATGCGGCGCATAGCTCACCCCGTCAACACAGCTGAATGCCCCGTTTTCCCGAATGGTTTTGCAAATGGCCGTGACATCATTAATTTCACCAACCACATTTGAGCAATGCGGAAAACAAACCAGTTTCACCTTGTCATCCAGCAGTTTTTCCAGATCTGTAATATCCAGATGGCCAGTTTGGCGGTCCATCTGCCACTCCCGAACCTCAAAGCCTGCTTCGGCCAAACGACGCCAAGGACCTGTGTTGGCCTCGTGGTCCTGATCGGTGACAATAATTGCATCACCTGGCTTTAAATGCTGGCGGAATGCCTGCGCCAAAACATAGGTATTTTGCGTGGTCGATGGCCCGAATGACAGCTCGTCCATCTCGACCCCCATCAAGGCGGCCAAACGGGTGCGGGCCTCGTCCATTTCCGCGCCCGCCAAACGCGACGCCTCATAAGGCGCATAGGGTTGCACCTTGCGCGAATGGTAATAACGAAACAGCCGGTCAATCACCGGCTGGCAAGTGTAACTGCCACCGGCATTTTCAAAAAAGGCCTGGCCCTGCAAAGACGGTTCTTTGAAAGCAGGAAACCGAGAGCGGATAAAATCTATGTCTAAGGTCATATTTTCAGCAATACGCCAAAGCAGATTTCGGTCAATAGAAAAAGTCCCGGCAAAAACAGGTCGGGGCTTTTTGTTTTTTCAAGCAAGCATCAAACGGTTTCGCTGCGCAAACCCTTGATAATTGCCCAACACATCAGCAACAAAATCAGGGTAAACGGCAAACCCGTGGATATCACCATGGCCTGCAGCGCCTCCAGCCCGCCACCAAGCAAGAGCACAATGGCAACCGCGCCCTCGAATGTGCACCAAAACACCCGCTGGGCAACCGGCGCATTAACCTTGCCGCCTGCGGTGATCGTATCTATCACCAGTGATCCACTGTCGGAAGATGTGACAAAAAACACAATCACCAGCACAATGGCAATCACAGATGTAATGCCCGAGAATGGCAAGCCTTCCAGCATGGCAAACAACGACATCGGCGG
>DOHJ01000154.1:5546-6933 GCA_003535335.1 Paracoccaceae bacterium
CGCCAATGAAATCGGTTAAAATGCCACCGGGGCCGGCAGCGACAAACACAAAAGCAATAATCGCCAAACCCGAGACCAAAAACACCGGATTATGGATATCAAGCCCGAACAGACCAATTTTGGTTTCAATTTGTGTTGTCCGACCTTATAATCNNAAACAACGACATCGGCGGATTGTAGCTGTCGATCACCTGCGCCTTGACGGCACTTGTTGTCGGGTCACTCAAAACCTGTTCAATCGCAGCACCGCCAAAGGTGGCCATCCACAACACACAAACCAGTGACGGGATAATCAGCACGCAAAATACAAATTCCCGCACGGTTCGTCCGCGGGAAATGCGGGCAATAAACATCCCGACAAAAGGTGACCAGCTGACCCACCAGGCCCAGTAAAACGCGGTCCAGCCCTGCATGTAACCCGTATCTGTGCGCCCGACCGGATTGGAAAGCGCAACCAGATTGCTGGCATACGCGCCCAGACCGCCAATGAAATCGGTTAAAATTCCGCCGGGGCCGGCAGCGATAAACACAAACAGCAGTAAAATACCGGCAATCAGCATATTGATTTCACTCAGCACCTTAACGCCGCCATCCAGACCGCGCAGCACAGAAATCAGCGCGATACCGGTGATGATTGTGATCAGGATCACCTGAACCGACACATTGTTTGAAATCCCAAACACATGTTCCAGCCCCGCATTCGCCTGCTGAGCGCCAAAACCAAGCGATGTGGCCAGCCCAAACAGCGTGGCAAACACCGCCATGATATCAATGACATGGCCAACCCATCCCCAGACGGCATCGCCAAAAATCGGGTGGAAAGCAGACCGGATTGTTAATGGCAAGCCCTTGTTATAGCTAAACAATGCCAGCGCCAGCGCGACAATCGCATAAATTGCCCACGGATGTAGACCCCAATGAAAAATCGTTGCGGCCAAGCCCATTTTGCGCGCGGCATCAACATTGGCGGCAATAATCGTGCCATCTTGCGCAATCGGGCTGGGCACGCCCAGTGGCTCGGATATGGCCATGTGGTAAACCGGCTCAAGCACGCCAAAAAACATCAGCCCGATGCCCATTCCGGCGGCAAACAGCATGGAAAACCAGCCGAGATAACTGTAATCAGGTTTGGCTTCTGATCCGCCCAGCCTGATTTTACCCCAAGGGCTGACGATCAGAAACAGGCAAAACAGCACAAATATATTGGCAGCTCCAAGGAAGAACCAATCAAATATGCTGGTTAAAAACGGTCGCAACCATTTGAAAAATTCGGTCGATTGTTCCGGCAAGGCAAGCGCGTAAAACACAAAAGCAATAATCGCCAAACCCGAGACCAAAAACACCGGATTATGGATATCAAGCCCGAACGGACCAAGCAGATTTTTAT
>DOHJ01000254.1:0-195 GCA_003535335.1 Paracoccaceae bacterium
CAAACGCGCCAACATTCACCGTGCCTGCGGTGCCGACCAGCAAAAAAGGCTCAAACCCCAAAGACTTATCCGCTTCAATCATCGCGGCAAGCGCATCCAAGTCCATTTCAAACGCATCATTCACCGGCACAGACCGCAAGGCATCCACCCCCAGCCCCAGCATGTCAAAAGCACGCGCCACGCAATTATGGGCCT
>DOHJ01000254.1:313-3749 GCA_003535335.1 Paracoccaceae bacterium
GCCAAATCAGCCAAAGCCGACAAATCATCAAACGCGCCAACATTTACCGTACCTGCGGTTCCGACCAGCAAAAACGGCTCAAACCCCAAAGATTTATCCGTTTCAATCATCGCGGCAAGCGCAGCCAAATCCATTTCATAGGCATCATTCACCGGCACCAACCGCAAGGCATCCGAACCAAGCCCCAACAGATCAAAGGCCCGCGCCACGCAATTATGGGCCTGATCCGAGGCATAGCCAACCAGCCGGTGCGCCCCAACGCCGCCTTTACGGGCATCCAGCCGGTCATCACGCGCCACCTTTAGCGCAATTATCGTTGCCATCGAAGTGCCAGAGACCACCAATCCGCTGGCGTCATCAGGAAAGCCGAACATTTCCTTAACCCAGTCAACAACCTGTTTTTCCACATAAATCGCGCCGTGATCACGCCCGCCAAGGTTGGCATTGATCGCGGCCTCGGCCATGCCAGCCACCAGCCCGCCAACCGATCCCGCCCCATGCACCCAGCCAAAAAACCGCGGATGCGTGTTGCCAACGCCGTAGGGCAGCAACCCCTGCAAACGCGTCTGCGTTGACCCCAAACCGCAACCCTGACGCGGCAGCGGCGTTTTCAGGGCCTGTTTCATCTGGTCCGGCAGGGGGTGCCAAACAGGACCATCGCTGGCCTGCTCCATTTTATCCAGCGCGGCATTCAGCATTTTATGGGCTGCAAGGCGCAAGGTTTTGAAATCTTTTGGATCAAGTGAATCAGTCATTTTTATCCCCCCGTTAGAACAAGAACACTAGATCACGTTGTTTTTGGGTGCAAACTCTGCATCTTGTCGCTAATTAAAGGAAAGTGAATCACACAAAATTGGATTTGCGCGAACAGGAGTGATGATGAGACAGTTTTTCTTTTGGATTATTTTAGCATGTTCGGCCGTTATTTCGGCCACGGCAAACGCACAGCAAAACGCCTGGATACAAATTGAATCCCAGCCGTCTTTGCGCGAAGGCCAAGAACGCGCGCGGGCCTATGCCGGCGTTTTTGAAAACGTAAACGGCTTTGCCATCGGTTCGGGCTGGTATGCGGTTGTTTTGGGCCCGTTCACACCGGCCGGTGCCAATGCACACCGCAAACAGCTGCGCCGCGAAAACCTGATACCGCGCGATAGTTTCGTGGTTGACGGCAGCAGTTTTCGCCAACAATTCTGGCCTGTCGGCGCAGATACGCTAAGCCAGCCGCCTGTGGTTGATCCTGACGCCACCGCTGCGATCCAAACGCCAGCACCTGTTGTTACACCTGCGCCCGCCCTTGTCGACGAAACCCCGCGTCAAGCCCGCAAAAGCGAAAAACTGCTAACCCGCGCCGAGAAAAAATTACTGCAAACCGCATTGCAATGGGAAGGGTTTTACACGGCCAAAATTGACGGCTCATTTGGCCGCGGCACCCGAAAATCCATGGCGGATTATCAAGCCAGCATGGGCTATAAACCAACCGGGATTTTAACAACCAAACAGCGCGCTGAACTGGTGCAATCCTATAACGCCATTTTGGCCGGCATCGGCCTTGCGACCGTGCGCAACGAAGCGGCCGGCATCGAAATGAATATGCCAACCGCAATGGTCGAGTTTTCGAAATACGAGCCGCCATTCGTACATTACAATTCAAAAAACAACAGCGGTGTTCGGGTCTTGCTGATTTCGCAAGTCGGCGATCAGGCCACGCTTTTCGGTCTTTACGACATCATGCAGACCCTTGAAATCGTGCCAAGACAAGGCGAGCGTAGCCGCAAGAAAAACAGCTTTGTGCTGACCGGTAAAAATGACAAAATCCAATCCTACACCTATGCCGCCCTAAAAGGTGGCATGGTCAAGGGCTTTACCCTGATCTGGCCCGTCGGTGATGAAAAACGCCACGATCGCGTGATTAAAGCCATGAAATCCAGCTTTGCGCCATTTGGCACAACCGCGCTTGATGAAA
This sequence comes from Paracoccaceae bacterium, assembly GCA_003535335.1. Classification (GTDB taxonomy): domain Bacteria; phylum Pseudomonadota; class Alphaproteobacteria; order Rhodobacterales; family Rhodobacteraceae; genus Profundibacter. The sequence goes on from DOHJ01000254.1 coordinate 2,277, forward strand.
GTCAGGTTGATTTGGGTCAAGACCAGAGCCTTGATTTAGTCGCCGGTCTGGAAATTCGCAAACCCTTGATTTCGCGTTCCGGTTTTTATGTGGATGCAGCTGGCAAAGTTTTAACCACATCCGATGCGGTTCAAAACTGTAAAACCATCACTTTGGACAACACGTATGAAGCCAAGGTTTCATTTGTCGATGAAGCGCTTGGAATTGCCTTGTTGAAACCACTGCAAAGCCTGTCACCCGCAGGTCACGCAAATTTCCGCGACACCGCCCCGCGCCTGAAATCCGAAATAGCCGTGGCAGGATATTCCTATCAGGGCGCGCTGGGGTCGGCCACCATGACATTCGGCATGCTGTCGGATATTCGCGGCCTGCAAGGCGAAACCCAACTGCGCCGCCTGTCGCTGCTTGCCCAGGATGGCGATGTTGGCGGGCCGGTCTTTGACATGAGCGGTCGCGTTTTGGGAATGTTGTTGCCCAAGCTGCAAAAGAACGGCCAGCGCCTGCCCGATGAGGTCAGCTTTGCGATCAGCGCCCAAGCCATGGGCAAGGCTTTGGCCGAAAACGGCGTTACCATTTCAGCCTCGCAAACTGCGGGGGCCATGGCGGCCGAAGACCTGACCACGATCGGTGCAGACATGACGGTTCTGGTCAGCTGCTGGGAGTAATCTTTATGTTTGATTATTCATGGCTGCACTGAACTGGTTTTATTAGCGCCGCTGTGGTGCTTAATTTGGCGCCGGGCCCCGACATTGCCTATATCATGGGCCAAACCATTCGTGGCGGTCGCAAATCAGGCTTTGCCGCAATGGCGGGGATTTGGAGCGGTGCCTTTGGCCATGTTTTAATGGCGGCGGCCGGGCTTTCGGCGATTTTGGCAACCTCGGATTTTGCCTTTAGTGCGGTGAAATGGATCGGGGCAGCCTATTTGATCTGGCTGGGAATATCGGCGCTGCGCTCTGATGGCAGCGGTTTTATTTCGGACGGGGTAAAAACCTCGCCACAGCTGATGCCGATTTATAAACAGGGTGTGATGGTTGCGCTGCTGAACCCCAAAGTCGCTATATTTTTTCTGGCCTTCCTGCCGCAATTTGTCGAGGCCGGGGCCGGTCCCGTCTGGGCGCAACTGTTTTTGCACGGCTGCCTGATTATCGTTGTGGCCGCATTGATCGAACCATTCTTGGTACTGGCCGGTGAAAAAATAACCGTCAAACTGCGGGGCTCGCCACGTTTTGGTCTGTGGCTGGATCGCAGCTTTGGGGCGATTTTGGTTGCACTGGGTTTACGACTGGCGATGGAACAACGGTAAAATCAGCGTAGCCACTATCCTTTAAATCGTCGATTTTACCCTGATCAAAGTTGGCCCATCCGCTTTTAACGCATCCTTTAGCGCCTGCTGGAACTCCTCCAGTGATTGCGGATCGGTCGCATAGGCCCCGTAAGCCCGCGCCAGCGCACAGAAATCCGGATTATGGG
>DOHJ01000257.1:0-892 GCA_003535335.1 Paracoccaceae bacterium
CACTACACGTTGTCGGCTGCTCAAGAAAATTTAAAGCATTTGGGCGATAATGCCGCATTGTCGATTGTTCAGCATAAGATGGGCGGTAACAGTTTTAACCCGCTTGGTGAAGAAGTTATGTTTATTGGCAGAATGAATCGCGCGGCTAATAAATGCGATACAAAAGAAGACAAAATTAAATTTCACAATCAATGGTTTGATTGGAATGTGCGAGCAACGAAATGGTTGGGTAAGGTGCAAGCTGAATTTGTAAAATGCATCCTTTTTGATAAGTATCCTGATAGGAAAGCTCGCAAACAGATGTATTGGATTCCCCAACAAATGGTTGGCGAAATTGGAGAAAGTAAAATTCCGCTTTTTTGTCGAGCGCATGAATACAATAGGCGTAAAGAACGAAAAACATGATGCAAACTGGAATTCCATATACAACCTGTGGTCAACGTATCGGCCTGCTTGGTGGATCGTTTGATCCGCCGCACCGTGGGCATGTGCATATTTCCAAAGTGGCGCTAAAGCGGTTTAATCTGGATCAGGTCTGGTGGCTGGTTTCACCGGGGAACCCGTTAAAGGCGGATGCGCCTGCGCCGATAGTTGATCGGATGGAGGCTTGTCGTGCTATTTCGGATCATCCGCGGATTAAGATTACGGATTTTGAGGCAAGGATTGGCACAAAATACACCGCCGAGACCTTGGCGGTCTTGTTTGATAAACGTCAGGGTGCCAAGTTTGTTTGGTTAATGGGAGCCGATAATCTGGCGCAATTTCATCGTTGGCAGCAATGGCAATGGATTATGCGAAATGTGCCTGTCGGGGTGATTGCAAGGCCCGGAGATCGTAGGACCGCGCGGCGAAGTAAGGCGGCTAAAATTTACGACGGGTATCGGTTGCGCGG
>DOHJ01000257.1:1247-4931 GCA_003535335.1 Paracoccaceae bacterium
TGGCCGATGCAAAATTGCCCGCATGGTGTTTTATCAACGCGCCAATGATGGATGTGTCATCAAGTGCAATCAGGATCCAAGGTGGCTGGGATGCAAAAGAAAGATGATATCGGCTATTGTTCTTGAGCCCCAGTTTTGTTTTACTGCGCGATTATGAAAACTGATTTTTCCAGACGTCTATTTATCGCAGCGATGCTTGCCAGTGTTTCCGAGCGCGCATTTGCCAAAGCGCCTTTGGCATCATTGCGGCCAAAACCCCGTAGTGGCAACAGCAAAGCGGCAGCGGTTAAACCCGTAATTAAATCGGCCAAATCCCTGATTTCCCAAGCAAAATTGGGCGGCAAGATCGGCTTTGTGGTGGCGGATGCAAAAACGGGTCTGGTGCTGGAGACCCATAACCCGCTTTTGGCCCAACCTCCGGCCAGTGTGACCAAGACGATCACAGCGCTTTATGCGCTGGATTTATTAGGCTCGGGATACAGGTTTAAAACCAGATTAATGGCAACTGGCCCGATATCGAACGGGCGTCTAAAGGGCGATCTGGTGTTGGTTGGCGGGGGGGATCCAACCCTTACCACAGATGATTTGGCCAAAATGGCCGCCAGTTTGAAACGGGCAGGGGTGCGCGAAATATCCGGTAAATTCAGGGTGAATACGGCAGCATTGCCACTGGCCAAAAGCATCGACAGCAGTCAGCCGGATCATGTGGGCTATAATCCGGCGGTTTCGGCCTTGAATTTAAATTTCAACCGGGTGTATTTTGAATGGAAACGCCGTGGCGGCAGCGCCGGGCGTTATGATGTGTCAATGGACGGGCGCACAAATCGTTACCGACCCGCAGTGCGTTTTGCCAAGATGAATGTGGTCAACCGCGAGCTGCCGGTTTATACTTACAAAGATGCAAACGGGGCCGATAACTGGACCGTTGCCCGCCGTGCGCTGGGCAAGGGCGGCGGGCGTTGGTTGCCGGTGCGAAAACCGCATCTTTATGCGGCCGAGGTGTTTCAGACCATGGCACGTTCACACGGCATAAAGTTGCCCCGTACTGTGACCAGTAAAGGCAACATAAACGGTCAGGTTCTGGTTGAACATAAAAGTGCTGAATTGCGTGTCTTGCTAAAGAATTTATTGAAATATTCCAACAACATGACGGCAGAATCCATTGGCATGATGGCAAGTTCGGCCAGCGGTGGCACGGTTGGATCATTGAAAGCATCGGCCAAAGAAATGACGGCTTGGAGCAAATCGCATTCAGGTGCCAGAAAATCCAGCTTTGTAGATCATTCGGGGCTTGGATCAGGCTCGCGGTTGGCGGCGGGGGATATGGTTTCGGCGCTGGTAAAACAGGGGCCAAACGGGCAGTTGGCGCATTTATTGAAACAAATTCCGCTGCGCAATTCAAAGGGCAAGGTGATCAAGGGGCATCCGGTTAAAGTGCATGCCAAAACCGGAACTTTGAATTTTGTTTCTGCACTGGCCGGATACATCACCGCGCCCGATGGCACCCAGCTGGCATTCGCGATTTTTACGGCCGATGAAAAACGCCGTAACGGGGTTGGTAAAGCGGACCGGGAAGCGCCGCGCGGGTCCAAATCATGGAACAAGGCATCCAAAAGATTGCAGCAGGGTTTGATTGAGCGCTGGGCGGGGCTGTATGGTGGGTAATTATTTGTCTGGAACTTTTGTCAGTTAGGCAATGGCGGGGTGAACCTGCCCTATGGCAGCACGTGACGCGCGCGCGCGCCGCGCTCAATGGCGGCACCGTGCAGGCGGTCTATGTTTAGCTCGTAACGGATTTCTTCTAGCAGGCGCAATTCGGTGTTGTGTAGTTTCCCGTCAGACGCCGCCACATCGCAAGCCAGCGCATAGGCGGTTTCAAACATGCGATCAGGCAAATCATTTCGGATGATGCCAAATAGCGCGTCCAGCCCGTCTTCTTCGCCAAACAGATCAAACACGGTTTGGGATACGGTTTTTACGCGGTCCAGATCATAGCCCGCAAACACCGGCAGGTGGTTGACGATGGCCTGAATTGTGACCAGTTCCGAGGTTCGGATATCCTCGTCCGATGCGGAAATGGCGATCATAACGGCCACAAGGCAGTCTTGGGGGGTGAAGGAATGGGCGGTGTCGGGCACGATAAATATCCTGAATTTGCGAAACATCAATGACTACAGAATATTGACGCAAGGTCGATAGGGCAATAGGGATGATCTGCCGTGGGCGAAAATGCCCGATTATTTGTCTGGCCCGATTAGTTACCTAGCCCGATTGTTTATCTAGAAAGTCTAACAAAATGTCCGATCTGCAAGAAGCTGCGATGAATTCAAAAGCCTGGCCCTTTGAAGAGGCGCGTCGTGTGTTGAAGCGGCTGAATGGTAAGGTGCCGGAAAAGGGCTATGTTTTGTTTCAGACCGGCTATGGCCCGTCGGGTTTGCCCCACATTGGCACCTTTGGCGAAGTGGCGCGCACAACGATGGTGCGGTGTGCGTTTGAGGCGATTTCCGATATCCCGACGCGGCTGATTTGTTTTTCCGATGATATGGACGGGTTTCGCAAGGTGCCCAGCAACCTGCCAAATCAGGAAATGCTGGCCGAGGATTTAAATCTGCCGCTGACCCGTGTGCGCGATCCGTTTGGCACCCACGAGGGGTTCGCCCAGCATAACAACGCGCGGCTGTGTGCGTTTTTGGATAGTTTCGGGTTTGAATACGAGTTTGCCTCGTCCACCGAGTATTACACATCGGGTAAGTTTGACGAGGCTTTGATGACCGCACTTGAGCGGTTTGACAAAATTATGGACATTATGCTGCCCACGCTGGGGGCTGAACGTCAGGCGACCTATTCGCCATTTCTGCCAATTTCGCCGAAAACCGGGCATGTGTTGCAGGTGCCGACGTTAGAGCGAAATCTGGAAAAAGGCACCATTGTTTATGAAGAACCGGACGGGGAGCGTGTCGAGGTTCCCGTGACCGGTGGCCATGTGAAATTGCAGTGGAAGCCTGATTGGGGCATGCGCTGGGCGGCTTTGGGTGTGGATTATGAAATGTCGGGCAAGGATTTGATTGATTCCGTCACGCAATCCAGCAAAATCTGTGCGGCACTTGGCAAGCGGCCTCCGGTTAGCCTGTCTTATGAGCTGTTTAATGACGAGCAGGGCCAGAAGATTTCAAAATCCAAGGGCAATGGTTTGAGCATGGAAGACTGGCTGCAATATGCGCCACCGGAATCGTTGCACTATTTTATGTTCCTGAAACCCAAAACCGCCAAGCGGCTGTATTTTGATGTGATTCCGAAAGCGATGGATGAATATCACCAGCAGTTGCGCGCGTTCCCTGATCAGGATTTAAAAGCGCAGCTGTCCAATCCGGTTTGGCATTTGCACGGGGGTAAACCTCCGGTTAGCAATCTGGTGGTGCCATTTGCGATGTTGCTTAATCTGGCAAGTGTTTCTGCGGCCGAGGATAAGGCGAAAATGTGGGGTTTCATTCAGCGGTATGCGCCTGATGCCAGTCCCCAAACGCACCCTGATCTGGATGATGCAGCGGGTTATGCGGTTAAGTATTACAATGATTTTGTCGCGCCCAATAAAACTTATCGCGCGGCGACTGATAATGAGCGTGCTGCAATGCAGGATTTGCAGGCGCGTCTGAAATCATGGGATGGGCCGGCGGATGCGGATGC
>DOHJ01000257.1:5357-16396 GCA_003535335.1 Paracoccaceae bacterium
TGGGCGCATCCCAAGGTCCGCGATTCGGTGGGTTTATTGCACTTTATGGTGTCGATGAAACGGTGGTGCTGATTGAAAAGGCGCTGGCTGGAAAGCTAGGGTAAAAATTGTAAATGGCAGAATCAGATCGCAAAAAATGGGACGCGAAATATAGCGACACAAATCACCAGATCGAACATGGTGAGGCCAGTTATATGTTGAAACAGTATCATGGTCAGGTGACAGGCAAACGGGCGCTGGATGTGGCCTGCGGTACGGGGCGTAATGCTTTGTTTCTAGCCGCGCTGGGGTTTCACGTGGATGCGTTGGATATTTCGTCTGTCGGGTTGAAACGGCTGGCTGAAGCTGCCGTGGGTTTGTCAGGGCAGGTGGATACAAGAGTTGTTGATCTGGATGGCTTCTCGCCCCCGGTTGAAACCTATGATTTGATCGTGGTGACGAATTACTTAAACCGCCCATTAATTCCTAAGCTGGGCGCATCTTTACTGGCGGGCGGGATTTTGGTGATGGATACCTTCATGCTGGACCAACGCAACGAAGTGACTCATTATAACCCCGATTATTTGCTGAAAAAGTCGGAGTTCACTGAATATTTTCAAACGGGGTATCAAATTTTGAAGTTTGAAGAATATTGTGTCAAAAATAGTGGTTGCGGAATGTGGAAACAGGCAATTGCGGTCCGCAAGCTTGGTTGAAAACCGTTATTTACCGGATGAATCAAACATCCAGTGCATCCTGATTAGGGACAGCGCACGCAAAGGTTAAATCTGGTTAACCTGTATTTGCTAGTTTCCCCTCTGTTCGGGTCAGTTATCTGAATTTTCTGAACACAAACTGAAATTTGAGCGGATATGTGGTGGTCTTTGACCCCTGTGCTTTTGGCAGGCGCGTTCCGGGAGATCTGAAAAGGGGTTAGGATGAACAAGGAAATCACCGAAGGGTTGGTTTTTACACCACCGGAATTTGCAAATGGTCTGAATGTTTGGTCAAGCCAGAATGGCACGCCGGGATCTGACACGTATGCCGGCGCGGCAAATGCGGCCTTTGTACCGGCGGATTCCGATTTTAACGGCTGTTTAGAGCTGCAAAAAACCAGTGCTGTGCAAAAATTGCGCTACATGGGCCAGACCACAATTATTCCGGGTTGTTATTTGCGTATAACCGCCAAGGTAAAGGCTGTTAGTGGCAATCTGGCCACCGTACGGATCGCGGGTTGGGCGGGTAACGGATCGAATAACCATGTTAGTGGGCTGATCGAAACTGGTCCCGCAGTGACACTGAGCACTTACGGTGAAGTCGTTACAGTTTCCGCGATTGTCGGGGCCGGCGCGCGAAACGGGGTGGATATGCAGTGGGGCAGCACGCCGGTTTACGGCCATTTTGGTCTGGATCTGACAGGCCCAACCGGCGGTGTGGTGCGTATTGACGATATCCAGATCGAAGATATCACCAGCGCGTTTCTGCGCGACATGATGGATTGGGTGGATGTAAAAGATTACGGTGCAATCGGTGACGGGGTGGCAAATGACCAGCCTGCGTTCGAGGCGGCCGATGCGGCGGCCAACGGGCGGCGCGTTCTGGTTTCGGATGGCACATTTTTGCTGAACAATCATGTAACGTTTGAAAATCCGGTCCGGTTTCAGGGCACGGTAACGATGCCTGCCGATAAACGTCTGATCCTGAGCAAAAACTTTGATCTACCGACCTATATCAATGCTTTTGGTGATGAAAAACTGGCGTTGGAAAAGGCGCTACAGGCTTTGTTGAATTTTTCGGATCACGATTCGCTGGACATGTGCGGTCGCCGTGTTGAACTGAACGGGCCGATTGATGTGCACGGTGTGGTTGGCAATAAAAACAGTTTTGCGGTGCGCCGTGTTTTGCGCAATGGTCAGCTAAATGCGGTGGCCGGTAGTGGCTGGGATACGGATGTTGTGACGTCGAACGGCACCTATTCTGTCAGCTCGCCCTATAGTTTGACCAATGTTGCCAATGTTGCCAATATTGCGATCGGCTCGCTGGTGACAGGCACGGGGGTAGGGCGCGAGGTTTATGTGCGCTCAAGGAATGTCGGGGCCAATACCATAACGCTTAGTCTGCCTTTGCATGATGCGGTTGGCACGCAAAATTACAGCTTTAGCCGGTTCAAATATATTCTGGATTTCATCGGGTTTACGGCTCTTAGCCATTTCCATCTGGATAATATCGAATTTTTCTGTAACGGGGTTGCCAGTGCGGTCATGTTGCCACGGGATGGTTTGCTGACAAAGATCCGCGATTGTTCATTCATTAAACCAAAAGATCGCGGCATTACCTCGGTTGGTGAAGGCTGTCAGGGCCTGCAGATTGACCGCAGTCAGTTCAGTTCAAACGAGCAGGCAGTTCGGGCGCAGGACCGCACCACAATTGCCTTGAATGTCAACAAAAATGACCCGAAGCTTCGTGACAATCAGGTGCATCGCTTTGCCCATTTTGCTGTGCTTGCGGGCCGTGGCAATGTGATTTCTGGAAATCACTGGTTTCAGGGTGACGAGGAATCAAATGCCTTGCGCACAGCCGGTATTGTTTTCACCGGTATAAATGTGCGTTCAATCGTGAATGGCAACTATATTGACAATTCCTTTGTTGAAATGAGCAATGAACATGATGCCGAGCCTGATCATGATAGCGGTTTCACCTTTGGTGGCTTGAACATAATCGGCAACACGTTTGTTTCGATTAATGTAGCGTCGTGGTTTAAATGGATTGTAATCACGCCGTATGGATCGGGCCATTCGTTGCAGGGGTTTCATGTGATTGGCAACACAATCCGCGCCCTGAACGGATCGGTTGACCGGATTGAAGGTGTGGACACAAGTTTCTCCACGCTGAATATGGGGGCGATGCGCAATGTTACCTTTGAAGGCAACACGTTTAACAATGTCGCTGAATGGAGCATCAGTCCGGTTACCATCGAGCATCTGGAGGCGTCGAACCATAATGTCTGGACCGTTGATTTTGCACCACATTTGCCGTTTGGTGGTTGGGCACGCAAAGTGACGGCAGTGGTTGCCGACGGCATTATCAGGGATGCCAGCAATGGCAGGGTGGACGCGATGCCTTACACGCTAAAACAGATCGGGGCCAACAATGATCAGGTCAGGTTGAACTGGCCGGTGGCTTGTCGTGGCAGGGTGCAAGTGACTGCAAGGGTTGATATCCCGACCTAGATTTATTTGTGAAATAAATTGCAGAGCGTAGAAATGCGCTCTGCTTTTTTATGGGTTCCGAGCATAGGAACGATTGAATCAGAAGCTTCTCCAGAAACCGATTTTTACACTCTGGCTGTGATCACCTGTTAAGCCGACCACCAGTCCTAATTCAATTTGGGATTTGGCAGATTTTCCTGTCGACCAAACTACAGAAGGTGAAAATTTGGCATAAACATCGCCAATTGCCGGTTTGCCAGTTTGCAATTGACCAATAATCATCAACCGGTCAGAATGCTTGTAACCCCAAGTAAAGTCGGCGGTGAAATGTGTGTTGTGATGCCCCGTAAAACCCCATGAAAATTCGGACACCTTCTTGCTTATGGGGACAATAACGAAAGCATCCGCCGCCAGCCAACCATGCTTTAAACCGCGACCCCACGAAATACCGGCTTTTACCTGCGGCTGATAAACTGTTGGTCCCCACGGATTGGGGATGCGCTTTAGACCGGCTGCGAAAGTCAGTGCAATCTTATTCAGTCGGTCCGGTTTTCCAACTGGAAATCTTAAAAACATGTAAGCTTCGAATGATTTTCCAGTGGCCCCAAGAAACCCGTCAAAACCAACAGTCATGCGCGGAGTCAGACCGTATTCCAGATAAAGCGAGCTGTCGGTTTTGTAGAGAGTTTGGGAATTTACTGAAATAGTGTTGGAAAATGATAAAAATACACTACCTTTTTCGCGCAACCATGCACCGGCCTGACTACTGGTCGGGGTTAACAACAAAAATATCAGCAGCATGAAACGCAGCATCGAAGTATCCTTTTCCTACAACCAAGCTGATATGAAAATGGTAAACAGAAGGTTAATTCAGCAGGGACAACAAGTCGCATAAAGCTTGACATGGATCATAGTACCATAATTAACACAAATGTATGTTGTTAGTGAATTCATAGGAGGCGACAAAATGTACACTACTATTCTGGTTCCTGTAGCTCTGGATCATGAGCATGAGACATCTCAGGCCATCTCGATTGCCAAGAAATTGCTGGTCAAAGGCGGCAAGATTACCTTGCTAAGCGTGGTTGAACCGGTGGCCGGATTTGTGGCCAGTTATATGCCGGCAGGCCAAGCGGAAAAAAACCGCAATGAGATCGAAGCAGCGTTAATAAAAGATGCGGACGGAAATGAAAGCATCCAAACGGCTGTTATCACGGGGCATCCGGGTAGCTCTATCGTGGATTATGCAAAAGAAACCAACACAGATCTAATTGTGATCACCTCTCACAAACCGGGCTTGCAGGATTTCTTCCTCGGTTCAACCGCCGCGCGAGTTGTTCGCTACTCGCAATGTTGCGTTCACGTGTTGCGTTAAACCGCACTATAGCCTGACAACTTTATTTTGATTCTTTTGTCAGGCTATAAGTCTTTGAACTCGCGCGCATGCTTCGTAAATTTTGGTATCAAAATTCACTCCCGTGCGCTATATTGTGGATGGCGTCGCTTGCAGTTTGCAATCTCTTGCAGCATTTTGCGTTTGGCAACGGGCAGCTGCAGTTTCATTTTGGCCAGTTTTGACCGCTCGTCAGTAACATTAATCGTTACAGGTGTTTCAACCGTGCGAAATTCGGTTTCCAGACAGGAATAGGGTTTTTTATCCTTGTCATAACAGGTGCTGGCAACTTCGTAGGATTGTTGCTGCTTGTGGATTGCATAACCCCGCGCAATATTGCCACTGGTTTTGGCAATGTCAGACTGCAACCGGTGCACTGTATTTGAGGCAGTGTTGATGCATTTCTCTTGTGGCGTGGCGCAGGCCGCTAGCATGATAAAGGCAGTAAATGCAGCAAGTTGTTTCATGATATAAGCCTCGTTTGGATCAGCGCCCGTGTTGGAGTGTGAAAGAATGCGGCGGGAATGTCAAATAAACACGGCCCTATAAAACCCGTCCCGCCACAGCGTCCAGTTTGGCCACCAGCGCAGGGTCACGTTTTTCCGGTGCTGTCATTATGGCAAATTCCAGCGCTGTATCACAGCCGTGTTTGCAAGGTGCATGATCGGCCTTAAGTAACGCGGGCAGTTCAGCCACCAACGCCCGCGCATGGCCGGCATTGCCTGTCAGGGTTTTGATAATCTCGCTGATATCAACCGCGCCGTGGTCCGGATGCCAGCTGTCATAATCGGTGATCATTGCAACGGATGCGTAACAGATCTCGGCTTCGCGGGCCAGTTTGGCTTCGGGCATATTGGTCATGCCAATCACATCACAGCCCCAGACATTTCGATACATTTTACTTTCGGCCATGCTGGAAAATTGCGGGCCTTCCATTGCCAGATATGTGCCACCACGATGCACCTTTATGCCGGTGCTTTTGGCCGCTGTTTCACAGGCATCGGCCAAACAATCGCAAGTGGGGTGGGCAACTGAAACATGGGCAACACAACCGCTACCAAAAAAAGATTTTTCGCGGGCGGTGGTGCGGTCGATAAACTGGTCAATAATCACAAAATCACCCGGCGCCATTTCCTCGCGAAATGATCCGCAAGCCGATACCGAAACCAGATCGGTCACCCCCAGCCGTTTTAGCGCGTCAATATTGGCGCGATAGGGAACTGTGGTTGGAGAATGCACATGCCCGCGGCCGTGGCGGGGCAGAAAACACATTTTTACACCGTTTAAACGACCGGTTAAAATATCGTCAGAGGGTTTGCCCCACGGACTGTCAACCGATTGCCATTTGGCATTTTCCAAACCGTCAATCTCATAAACGCCCGATCCGCCGATGATGCCAATCACTGTTTCAGTCATAACTCTTCCCCTGATTGTTTTGGGCATCATGCCTGAGTGATGCGTCTGGAAAAAGCCCTAATCTATTGGTTCGGCCGCTTCAGGCTGAAAACATCGGTCACCCGTGCGTAATCGCGGTAACCAAGCCGTGAAAGCGGTTGAAAACTGGTCACATCAAAAATGCCATCCTTGATGCAGTTGTCGCGCAGATGAATGCCGGTGACTTTGCCAATTATCATCAGGTTATGATCACCGTCCAGTTTTACAATCTGGCTTAGCTTGCATTCCAAGGTGGCGGGGGCAGCTGCCACGCGCGAACAGGCAATGGTGCGGCATTCTTCGCGTTCAATATTGGCATGACTGAATTCATCCCCGCCTTCGGGGTCAGGATGCGATGTGGCATTCATCAGATCACGCATGGCATATTCAACGATGTTGATACAAAAAACTTCGGTTTGATCGATGTTTGCAACGCTATCCTTGCCCAGATGACGGCCCGGTTTTTGCGAGGTCGAGGAAAACATAACCTGTGGTGGGTCATTGGCCACGGCATTGAAAAACGAATAGGGGGCCAGATTGTCGATACCGTCTTTGCCACGGGTTGAAATCCAGCCAATCGGGCGCGGTGTCACAATGGCCGCGAACGGGTTGTATTTCAGTGTGTGGTCGTCTTTTGGCTGATAGAACATTTTACTTTTTACCTTGAGTGTTTGAACAAGCCTTAGCGTCATGTTAGATCCAAAGCCAGAGAAAAAGGAAAAATGACAGGGTGATTAGTCTTTCGCAGGAAACGGCAGATGATTTTTTTGAGGTCGAGGCGCTTTATGATTTGTGCTTTGGTGTCGGGCGCAAAGCGTTGTCATCATACCGGTTGCGCGACGGGGTTTCGCCGGTTGCTCAGCTTTCGCTTTTGGCGCGGGATGGTGAAATTGTGACCGGTGCGATCCGCTATTGGCCGGTGCGCATTGATGACGCCAAAGCCTTGTTATTGGGGCCGGTCGCGGTGCATCCTACTCATCAAGGCGAGGGGTTGGGGGGCTATTTGATCTGCGAAAGTTTGAAGTTGGCGCAATTAGCAGGTTGGGAACGGGTGATGCTGATTGGTGATGCGCCCTATTATGCGCGCTTTGGGTTTACCCTGCTTGCCAATGTGCAGATGCCGCCGCCAACGGATCAGGCGCGTATATTGGGGCGCGATTTGCAGAAAGGCGCGTGGGGCGGGGTGAGCGGTCAGGTTTGCTTGTGGCAGGATTAGCCGCCTATAATTTCCTAGCCAAAGATCAGGATTGTTACTCCGAGGCATTCAAGGCTCTAAACAAAAACATCCCACTGGTATTGCCATTTTTTTCAGGAAGTATTGTCAGTGTCGTCTTCCATCATACGCTGATCTTCCTGAAGTTCCAGCCAGATTGCGTTAACGACGGCAACGAGCGCAGCCAGAGGCAGCCCCAGTATCCAAGTGAAATACCACATATTCTAAAGGTTCCTTAATATAGGCTACTGCTGTTTTCTGTGACGTCGGCTTCGGCAACTTTGCCCCATAAGACTTTGTAAACCCAAGCCGTATAGAGCATGATTAACGGCATAAATATGACTGTTGCGACCAGCATTACAAATAATGTCAGTTGCGATGATGAACTATCCCAAACCGTCAGGGATGAATTGGGATCCGTCGAAGATGGTAAAATGAAAGGGAACATCGTCAGGCCAACTGTCGCAATAATACCTGTAATCGAAAGCTTGGACCACAAAAGAGTAACGACTTCACCCTTTGACCGCATAGCTCTCCAAGCCATCAATGCGCCTAGAATTCCGCTAATAGGCGCAATAGCTATCCATGGACGTATCTCATAGGCAGTTAACCATGTGCCACCACGAACAACTTCGTTGAACAACGGGTTTGATGGACCATTATGATCGACTTCATTTATAAACTGATAACCCTCTATGCCAAAAAACATAAAGATTCCTGCCAACGTAAATGTGGCGGCCGTGATTAATGCAGCCCATGCACCATAAATGCGAGCACGCTCAACAATTGGTCCATCTGCCTTAATGCAAATCCACGCGGCACCATGCATTATCATCATAAATAGAGAGACAAGGCCGGCCAATAGGGCGAATGGGTTTAGCAGGCCAAAAAATGAACCGGTGTAGAAGGGTCGCATGTCTTCGGTTAAATGGAACGGTGCGCCTTGTAGTACATTTCCCATAGTAACACCAAACAGCAGCGCCGGTAAAAAACCACTGATAAATAGGGACCTGTCCCAGTTGTTGCGCCAACGTTTGCTATCTCTTTTTGAACGATATTTAAACGAAACAGGACGAATAATAAGCGCAAACAGCACTGCAAATAGCGCTAAGTAAAAGCCGGAAAAGCTGACAGCATAAAGGATGGGCCAAGCGGCAAAAATTGCTCCGCCCCCCAGGATAAACCAGACTTGGTTTCCTTCCCAGACAGGGCCAACCGTATTAATCACAACCCTGCGCTGCACGTCGGTTTTGGCAACAAAAGGCAGCAAGATTGCAGTGCCGAAATCAAAACCGTCAGTCAGGGCAAAACCTATCAATAAAATACCTAACAGCGCCCACCAGATGACCCGCAATATTTCTACGCTCAGTAATTCGCTCAGGATCATTTGTCTTACTCCCCCGGGGTTATGACAATATTATTGCCATCATTTCCATTTAGACGCTTTTTATGATTTGCCATCCATTTATTGGTTTCATCCACTTCTTCAAAAGGCCCTTTGCGGATGTATTTCATCATCAGGCCGAAAGCGAAGTAAAACAGCACTGAATACACCAGAAAATATATAACAATGGTTATCCAAAGCTGTGTTTGCGATAATTCACTTACAGAAAGCGCTGTGGGTAACACCCCGTCAACCGTCCACGGCTGCCGTCCCATTTCCGCGACAACCCAGCCCAACTGAGCAGCCAACCACGGTAAGGGAATGACAAGAAGCCCCATTCGTAAAGCCCAGCGAGGAAATGCGCCACGCCTGAAACTGCCGACGAAAAAGAAATAGAGCAGCACCCCAAGTAATGTAAAACCAACCGCAACCATAATTCTGAAGCTCCAGAAAACAATCCAGACATTTGGCACCGTATCAAGGGACGCCTTGATGATCTGCTCTTCGGTCGCCTCGCGGGGGTCATCAACATAGGCTTTCAACAATAAAGCATAGCCCAGATATTTCTTATGTGAGTCAAACTGCTCTTGCACTTGGGGTGAAATATTATGTCTGTCCGAGCGTATTTTAATCATTGCATCATAAGCAACGATGCCGGTTCGAATATGATCCTCCGCCTCTTTGATCAGATCGTTAATGCCGGGTATTTCACCTGTCAGGCTACGGGTTCCAATCAGGCCCATAACATAAGGGATGTGAACGGCAAAATGGGTTTCATGGGATTCTTGATCGGGCCAGCCAACCAAGGTAAATCCGGCAGGTGCAGGCTCGGTTTCCCACATGGCCTCCATTGCGGCCAGTTTCATTTTTTGTGAATGGCCCGCAGCATAGCCCGATTCATCACCCAAAACCACAACCGAAACGGCCGCAAATAGGCCAAAACTAGAGGCAATCGTGATTGAGCGGCGCGCCATCTCCACATGCCGCCCCCTGAGCAAATACCAACACGAAACCCCAAGGACGAAAACCGATGCGGTTACATAACCAGCTGAAACCGTATGCACGAATTTGACCTGCGCAACCTCGTTAAACAGCACATCAAAAAAGCTGGTCATCTCCATCCGCATGGTCATCGGATTAAATTCGGCACCAACCGGGCTTTGCATCCAGCCATTGGCGATCAAAATCCAGAGCGCTGAAAAATTCGAGCCAATCGCAACCAGCCAGGCAACCATCAAATGCTTAACCTTGCTCAGTTTGTCCCAGCCGAAAAAGAACAGCCCGACAAATGTTGCCTCAAGGAAAAAGGCCATCAAGCCTTCAATCGCGAGCGGAGCACCGAAAATATCGCCGACATACTGACTGTAGTAAGCCCAGTTCATGCCAAACTGAAATTCCATGGTGATGCCGGTGCCGACCCCGATGGCAAAGTTGATGCCAAACAAAGTGCCCCAGAATTTTGTCATTTGCCGCCAGATTGGCCGGTTTGTCATCACATAGACCGTTTCCATGATCGCAACGATGATCGACAGCCCAATGGTTAGGGGGACGAAAATAAAGTGAAATAAAACTGTCATTGCAAATTGCAGGCGTGACAGCTCAATAATATCTAAATCCACGTTTCCTCCATTCGTGGCAGTCCCAAAAGAATATCTTAAGGGACGTGCTACGTTATATTTGTTGACAAATTGATTATGTCAGCACTGTTCGCGGAGGACAGAAACCACAATTTATTTAAAATTTAAAGTAAAATGTTTAGTGTGCTACCAATTGATACAATTTGTCGCACCATTTTATTTCAGCCGGGCGATGCGATGCGATCAAAATCGCCGCATCCGGACAGATAGTCCTAATGCCCTTTAGAACGGCTTGTGCGGTTTTGTCGTCCAGCCCTTCGCATGGCTCATCCAGCAACAGGATTTCCGGCTGCCGGATCAGAACGCGCGCCAATGCCAGACGCCGTTGTTCACCACCGGATAGGCCGCTGCCGGATTCCCCCAGCGGCATCGATAATCCACCACCCGCAGCAATCACAGGTGCCAGCGCCACGGCCTCTAAAACGGCCAGCATCCGGGCTTTATCCGCCGCCGGATTGGCCAGCGCCAAAGCCTCGCCAACCGTGCCGCGCATCAACGTGCTGCGCTGCATCAGCACTCCCATCTGCGCCCGCAACTGGGGTTCAGGCCACGTCTGGATATTGTGGCCGCCGATTAAAATTTCACCTTTTGAAACAGGTAACAAGCCGGCAACCATTGCCAGCAGGGTGGACTTTCCAACCCCGCTTTTTGCCGTAACGCCCAAGGTTTGACCTGCGGCAACCGAAAGGTTTACCGGCTGAACCAGAGTGAGGTCCACATCCTGCGGTGCCGAAACCTGCAATGCACGGATTTCCAATGCGGCGGATGCAGGGTTCACGACCACAGCGGG
>DOHJ01000249.1:0-8435 GCA_003535335.1 Paracoccaceae bacterium
TCGGCAAACAGAAATGTGTTGGCCATGCCGCCATGTGTGATCACCGCATCCAATTTACCAACCAGATTTTTCAGCACGTCGATTTTGCTGGAAACCTTGGCACCACCAACAATCGCCACGGAGGGGCGTTGCGGGTTTTCCAGTGCTTTGGTCAATGCAGTCACTTCGCCCAGCATCAAGGGGCCGGCAGTTGCGGTCATTTCATGTGCAATGGCTTCGGTCGAGGCATGCGCACGGTGGGCGCAAGAAAACGCATCGTTGACATAAATATCGCCCAGTTTGGCAAATTCTTTGGCCAATGCAGCATCGTTTTTCTCTTCGCCCGGCTCAAAACGCACGTTTTGGCACAACAGCGCCTCGCCACCCTTCAGGGCAGCAGCGGCGGCTTGGGCATCGGCGCCAACGCAAGCGTCGACAAATGCCAGATTAACACCCAAAGCGTCAGCCAGGGTCGATTGCAGCGCCTTGGCGCAGAAATCAGGATTGCGTTGGCCTTTTGGACGGCCAACATGGGTCAGGATCACAAGCGAGGCACCCGCCGCCAGCAGGGGCTTCATGCCCTCTGCAAAACGGGTGATGCGGGTTGCGTCCGAAACGCTGCCGTCGTCGCTAAACGGCACATTCAGATCTGCCCGCACCACAAGGCGCTTACCTGCAACATCCATATCGGTGATTGCAGAAATGGCCATTAGATCAGCGCTCCCATAGCGACGGCGGTATCAGCCATGCGGTTCGAGAAGCCCCACTCATTGTCATACCACGTCAGGATGCGCACCATGTTGCCTTCCATGACTTTGGTTTGGTCCATGTGAAAGACTGACGAATGCGGGTCATGGTTGAAATCAATCGACACATTGGCAACTTCGGTGTAGCCCAGCACGCCTTTCATCGGACCATCGGCGGCGGCTTTGATCGCGGCGTTGACTTCTTCAACCGTGGTGCTTTTTCCGGCTTCAAATACCAGATCAACAACCGAAACATTCGGTGTTGGAACCCGGATCGCCATGCCGTCCAGCTTGCCGTTCAGTTCGGGCAAAACCAGGCCAACAGCCTTGGCGGCACCCGTTGTTGTCGGTATCATCGACAGCGCAGCCGCGCGGCCACGATAAAGATCTCTGTGCATGGTATCCAGCGTCGGCTGATCGCCGGTGTAGCTGTGGATTGTGGTCATGATGCCGTGGTTAATGCCGATGGCGTCATTCAGCGCTTTGGCAACTGGAGACAGACAGTTGGTGGTGCAAGATGCGTTGGAAACGATGATGTCGTCTTTGGTTAAAACATCGTGGTTCACGCCGTAAACGATGGTTTTATCAGCATTCGCGCCCGGTGCGGAAATCAGCACGCGCTTGGCACCGCTTTTCAGCAGCAGCTCGGCCTTGTCTTTGGCGGTGAAAATACCGGTACATTCCATCGCGATGTCAACATCACCCCAAGGCAGGTCTTGCGGATCACGAATGGCTGTTACCTTGATCGGGCCAGTGCCAACATCAATGCTGTCGCCATCTACGGTCACTGTGGCAGGAAAACGGCCATGAACACTATCAAAACGCAGCAGGTGGGCGTTGGTTTCAACCGGACCCAGATCATTGATGGCAACGACTTCGATGTCAGTGCGACCGGATTCGATAATGCAACGCAGAACGTTACGCCCGATACGGCCAAAGCCGTTAATTGCAACTTTTACAGTCATTATTCATTCTCCCTTAAAGTAAATTTTTAGCAGCTTTAGCCACAGCATCAGCAGTGATACCAAAATGGTTATACAACGCGTCAATCGGAGCGGAAGCCCCAAAGCCCGTCATTCCGACAAACGCGCTATTATCACCTAGCATTTTACCCCAGCTTTGTTCAATAGCGGCCTCGACACCAACACGCGGTGCAGTGCCCAGAACTTCGGCGCGGTAAGCAGCGTCTTGTGCGGCAAACAGCTCGAAACAAGGTGCCGAAACCACAACGGCTTTGACTCCGTCTTTGGCCAGCGCCTCGGCCGCATTCACGGCGATTTCCACCTCGGAACCGGTGGCGATCAGGGTCACGTCACGTTTACCGCCAACATCACGCAGGATGTAGGCACCTTTGGCAACCATGTTGGCCTCGGTGTGGTTGGTGCGCAAACAAGGCAGGCCCTGACGCGATAAACAATGCGCCGACGGGGTGTTTTCCTGTGTGATCGCAACTTGCCAAGCCTCGGCCGTTTCCACCACATCGGCAGGACGAAATACCAAAGTGTTTGGCATAGCGCGCAAGGATGCAACAGTTTCAACCGGCTGGTGGGTTGGGCCATCTTCGCCCAAGCCGATGCTGTCGTGGGTAAACACGTAAGACACCGGAATGCCCATCAAGGCAGACAGGCGGATCGAACCGCGACAGTAATCGGCAAAGGCAAGGAATGTGCCGCCGTAAGTGTAGAAACCGCCGTGCAGCGAAATGCCGTTCATCGCAGCCGCCATGCCGTGTTCGCGCACACCGTAATAGATGTAATCGCCCGCATAGTTGTCTTTGGAAACCGCAACCATATTGGATGTTTTGGTCAGGTTCGAGCCAGTCAGGTCAGCGGAACCACCAGCCGGATTTGGCAGGGTGGCATTGACCACTTCCAGTGCCATTTGGCTGGCTTTACGGGTCGCAACCTTTGGCGCGTCTTTTGACAGACGTTCCTTATAGCTGTTGATCGCTGCATCCAGTTTTTTAGCGTCCGGGGCTGCCAAAGAGGTGTTGAAATCGCCAGCTTTGCTAGAAGCAGCCAGACGGGCCTCCCAAGCAACGCGGGCTTCTTTGCCGCGGGCTGAAATTGCGTGCCATGCGTCATAAACATCGGCAGGAATTTCAAACGGGGCGTGATCCCAACCCAGTTCTTTACGGGCCAAAAGGATTTCGTCGTCACCCAAAGGTGCGCCGTGTGTGGCAGCAGTGCCTTGCTTGTTTGGCGAGCCAAAACCGATGATGGTTTTGCAAGCGATCATCGATGGTTTGTCAGTCACTTTGCGCGCGGCTTCAATTGCGGCGGCAATCGCTTCTTGATCATGACCGTCAATGGATTGAACGTGCCAGCCAGCGGCCTCAAAACGGGCGGGCTGATCGGTGCCGGATGACAATTCGACAGCGCCGTCAATAGTGATGCTGTTATCGTCCCACATCACAATCAAACGGCCAAGCCCAAGGTTGCCGGCAAAATCAATAGCTTCGTGGCTGATGCCCTCCATCAGGCAACCGTCACCGGCGATCACGTAAGTATAGTGATCGACCAGATCATCGCCAAAACGCGCATTGTGCATGCGTTCGGCCAGCGCCATACCAACGGCGGTGGAAATACCCTGACCCAGCGGGCCAGTGGTGGTTTCGATGCCTTTGGCGTGACCATATTCAGGGTGCCCGGCAGTGCGGTACCCCATTTGGCGGAAATTGCGGATCTGGTCCATGTCCATATCGTCATAGCCCAGCAGGTGGTTGATCGAATAAACCAACATCGATCCGTGACCGGCAGACATGATAAACCGATCGCGATCGGCCCATTTATCGGCCGAAGGATCAATTTTCACAAAACGGTTAAACAGAACGGCGGCAACATCGGCCAAACCCATCGGTGCACCCGGGTGACCTGAATTTGCGGCTTGAACGGCGTCCATAGTTAGAGCGCGAATGGCATTTGCCATTTGAGTTTCGTTAGTCATATTAATTGCCTTCCTTTATGCGCGTTTGGATTCAGAAACCATCCGGTGAACGAGAGGGGTAAAGATCAACTGCATCGCCAGATCCATTTTGCCACCCGGAATAACGATCGAATTGGCGCGGCTCATGAAACTGTCGTGGATCATGCTAAGAAGATAGCGGAAATCAATGCCGTCAGGATCGGAAAAACGGATCACAACCAGACTTTCGTCAGGTGTGGGGATCCAGCGCGCAACCATTGGATTAGAAGTGTCAACAATTGGCACACGCTGGAAATTGATGTCGGTTTGGCTAAATTGCGGCATGATGCAGTTCACGTAAGCATCCATGCGGCGCAGGATCACGTCGGTCACGGCCTCGGTGGTATAACCACGCTGGTTTTTGTCACGGTGGATTTTCTGGATCCATTCCAGATTTACCACAGGAACAACGCCGATTTTCACATCAGCCAGCGCAGGCAGGTCAACCTCGTCATTTTTGACGGCACCGTGCAGACCTTCGTAAAACAACAGGTCACTGTCGGGATCAAAGGATTTCCATTCGGTAAAGTTGCCCGAAGGAACCCCGTGCAAGGCTGCTTCATCGTCATTATGCACATAGGTACGCGTACGCCCCGAGCCGGTTTCGCCGTATTCGCGGAAAACCCGCTCCAGCTCGACCAATTCATTGGCGTTATAGGAGAAGTGGCTGAAAGAATGGTCGCCTGCTGCCAGACGTTTTTCCAGCTGCTCCTTCATGTCGGCGCGGTTGTACCTGTGAAAGGCATCGCCCTCGATTGATACAGCTGTAACTTGCTCGCGGTGAAAAATCTGGTCAAATGTGTCTTTGACCGTGGATGTACCGGCGCCGGAAGAACCGGTAACGGATATAATCGGGTGTTTAATGCTCATGTTTTTTTATTCCTTAATCACGATAAAGGCCGCGAGAGGCGAAAAGGGCGGAGACTTCTTTTTCAGGTAGATCGTGATAAGAGGCCAAACGATCAACTTTATAAGGTGTTCCGAAAACCAGCGGGGTGCGAACGTGCAGCTCAGATGCTGTCTGGTCTAAAATGCGATCGTGCTCATTGGTGGCAAGACCGTCAGCCTGTTCAACCAAAAACGCCATTGGCGCACATTCATAAACCATGCGAAGACGACCCTGCGCATAATCCGGGCGCGCATCCGAAGGATACAGGAAAAGACCGCCGCGTGTCAGAATGCGGTGGGTTTCAGCCACCAGTGAGGCAACCCAGCGCATGTTGAAATTACGCTTGTGAACACCATCTTCGCCATCGCGGCAATCATCAATATAGGCGCGCACAGGTTTGGACCAGTGGCGGTAGTTTGATGCGTTAATCGCGTATTCGTTTGAATCTTCCGGCACCTGAACCTTGTCATTTGCCAGCTCGTAGCGGCCGGTATCCGGGCTAAGGATGTAAAACCGTGTGCCTTCGCCAAATGTAACCATCAGGCCGGTTTGTGGGCCGAAAATGATGTAGCCGGCACAGATTTGTTCTTTGGCCGGACGCAGGAAACTTTCGTTTGCGCCGTCTTTGGCCTCAAAGATCGAAAAGATTGTGCCGATAGAAACGTTGACATCAATGTTCGAGGAGCCATCCAGCGGGTCAATCGCCAAGGCGTATTTGCCTTTGGGGTCCAGCTCGACCACGACTTCCTGCTCTTCTGATGCATACCAGCGCACGCCCAGCGTTTTCAAGGCATCGGCAAATGCGTCATCGGCCATCACATCCAGCGCTTTTTGCTGGTCGCCATCGCTGTTTTCACCCACAGCACCACCAAGGGTTTGCCCCAGTGATCCGCGTGCAATTGTTTTGGCAAGATCCGCGCCAACGGTACAAAGCCCGTTGATTAGAGGAAATAAATCCTCTGGAATCTTGTCTTTGTTGATGATGGTTTCGTCCGTCTGCATAATAATCCTCCCCCATTCTAGGCAGTTTCGGTATTTATATTAGCATTCCACAGTTTGAACAGTTATAAAATTTAAAAAAATATAAACAAGATTAAAGGAAATTAAATGCCGAGACTGGAATTGGTTACTTTCAAGCAGTTACGTGCCATCAGGACTGTGGCCGAGAATGGAACATTAACCGCAGCGGCCGAGGTTTTAGGCCTGACAGCGCCGGCCATTCACACCCAGATACGGATTCTGGAAGAAAATCTGCAATGTAAGCTGGTTGAACGTGGCGGAGCGCTTGGAACCCGTTTAACGGCCGAGGGGCGGGCCGTTCTGGATGCTGAATCAACCATTCAATACGCATTGGAGGGGTGCATGCAAAAGGTGCGCGCCCTGAAAGATGGGCACACCGGCGTTGTGGTTCTGGGTGTGGTATCGACCGGAAAATATTTCGCGCCGCGGTTGGTGGCGATGTTACAAAAACAGTATCCGGATATTGATGTGGTTTTACGGATTGGCAACCGGGATGATATTGTGCGCGATTTGCAGCAGCAGGCCATTGATCTGGCGATTATGGGGCGCCCGCCGCGCACTCCGCTTGTCAAAATGGAGCAAATCGGCAACCATCCACACATTATAATAGCCCCGCCAAATCATCCGCTGTCGGAGCGGTATAATATCAGTCCGCAAGACTTGTTGGCCGAAACATTTATTGCGCGTGAAGCGGGCTCTGGCACCCGCATTTTATTGATCCGGTTTCTGGATTCGTTTGGTGACGGTGCGCCCTACCGGTTTATTGAAATGGGCACCAATGAAACAATTAAGCAGGCGGTTATTGCCGGGCTTGGAATTGCGCTGATTTCACAACACACAGTGACGGCAGAATTAAAATCGGGCCGTCTGGTGACGGTTGAACCTGCGGGCCTGCCGATTGAGCGTAAATGGTATTTACTGCACCGAAAAGATTTATTTCTGACGCCGTCGATTGCCAATGTGCACCGGTTTATCTCCGACCTGAATGGCAGTTTTCTGCCAACTATGAAGCCGGATTAGAGGCGCTCTCAATATTCAATCCCCCGAGATAATATGATTTAGCCTTGCATAATCGTCCTCACGATATTCCTGAATTATTCCGAGGATTTCATCTTCACTGACATCCATAGATTTCAAGGCCAGACTGCCCAGTTGCAAGCTTGATTCAGCCGCTTCGGAAACCACGGCGGTTGCACCGATCCGTTCCAGAGTGGCCGTGTGTTTGCGATCCCGGGCGCGCACCAAAATTGGCAAATCGGCAAAGGCATTATGCAATGCTGCGACGACGCGGCGGGTGACTTTGGGCTTGTCCAGAGTGATGACTGCCATCACGGATTTCCCGGCGCCCGCGGCTTCCAGCACATGGATTTGGTCTGCGTCGCCATAATAAACCGACATGCCCAGTTTGCGGCATTTGGCAACACGCGCCTGATCCAGATCCAGCGCCACATAGGCCACACCGGCATCGGATAAAACCTTGGCAACGGTCTGGCCAACACGGCCAAAACCGGCGATCAGCACGTGATTGTTCAGGTCGGGAAAATCGGTTTCGGCATTGCCTTTTGCCAGATCAACGGGTTTGCGCAAGGCGTTGGAAAAATATTTACCGGTGCCAAACATAAAAGGCGTGGCGATCATGCTTAAGGTAATCACGGCCAGCAGTATTTGGGCCAGATCAGCCGAGATCAGGCCAAGAACCATTGCAGCGCCAAATAACACAAAGCCAAACTCGCCGCCTTGCGAGAGCGCAAACCCGACCCTGAGAGATGTGCCGACAGACATGGCGAAAACCCGGCAAATCGCCGTAATTATCAGGGTTTTACCCAGCATTAATCCAATGACAATCCCCAAGATAAGCCACAGATTTCCCACGATAAAACCAACGTCTATCGCCATGCCGATGGTCATAAAAAACAAGCCCAGAAAAATGCCGCGAAATGGCCGGATGTCGGCTTCGATCTGGTGGCGGTATTCGGTTTCGGCCAGCAACAATCCGGCCAATAACGCGCCCAACTCCATCGACAGGCCGGCCTGCGACATCAGCCAGCCCATACCCAGAACCACCAGCAGGGTGGTGGCGACAAACAGCTCGACACTGTGCATGCTGGCGATGGTTCGGTAAATCGGACGCAGCAGGTATTTTCCAAGGATAATAACAGCGCTGATGGCGGCAATGCCTTTGATCGCTGCCAATCCGAAAACTTGCAGAAATGATCCGCCTTGGGCACCCAGCAGATCAACCAGGATCAAGAGCGGCACCACAGCAATATCTTGCAGCAGCAAAATCGAAAACGTGGCCAGCCCAAAACGTGTGGCCCGCTCGCCGCGTTCCTCAAGTAATTGCAGCACAAATGCGGTCGAAGACAGCGCCAAACCACCGCCGATAATCACGGCCGCTTCAAAGCCAAGTCCTGCCAATTTGGCGACTGCGCCAATCACAAGCCCCGTAATTAACACTTGCAGCGTGCCAAGGCCAAAAACCTTGCTGCCAAGGCTGCGAAGGCGGCTGATCGACAGTTCAAGCCCGATCATAAACAGCAGAAATATCACGCCCATCTCGGCCAGCCCGCGTGCGGCATTTGTATCGCCGATCAAGGATAATGCGTGGGGTCCGATTATGATGCCTGCGGTCAGATACCCCAAGATCGGGCTGGATTTCAGGCGGTGGAATGTGGGCACAATCACAACAGCCGCGATCAGGAAAATCAACACATCCAGCAGATACTCAGAATGGTGCAAATCATGTTCCTTTTGGCTCTGATTGCTTGTGTTATATTGAACATATCAAATCAATTTATGCAAAGTGTATTATTGATATTTCGGGCGGCGGAAATTTG
>DOHJ01000249.1:8781-15859 GCA_003535335.1 Paracoccaceae bacterium
GAAAGCCGGCTGGAATTCAGAAAGCAACCTAAGTATTGGATTTATTTTTAAAAACCGTGCAAATCGTAACATTATATTCAGCCCATTCGTGTGAAAACTGGCCGATGCCCCTTGCAGGGGGGCGAACGCACAACTAAGACTCAATGAAGGACATTCGCGCTAATTTTGGCGAAAACAGCAGGCAGGATAACATGAACGATCCAATTGAACAGTTTACAAACCAACTCGTGCCGATGGTGGTGGAACAGACCGCCCGTGGTGAACGCTCTTACGACATTTTTTCACGGCTATTGAAAGAACGCATTATTTTCGTAACAGGGCAGGTGCATGATGGCATGGCGTCGCTGATTGTGGCGCAATTGCTGCATCTTGAGGCGGAAAATCCGAAAAAAGAAATCTCGATGTATATCAACAGCCCTGGCGGTGTGGTGACGGCCGGTTTGTCGATTTATGATACCATGCAATACGTTAGGCCGAAAATTTCGACCCTTGTGGTGGGTCAGGCGGCCAGTATGGGCTCGGTTTTGTCGGCGGCAGGCACCAAAGGCATGCGGTTTGCCTTGCCAAATTCGCGCATTATGGTGCATCAGCCATCCGGCGGTTTTCAGGGGCAGGCGACAGATATTATGATCCACGCCGCCGAAACCCAAAAAGTCAAAGACCAGCTGAACCAGATTTATGTGAAGCATACGGGGCAATCGTTGAAGGTCGTGGAAAAAGCGCTGGAGCGTGATAACTTCATGTCGGCCCAAGAAGCGCTGGATTGGGGTCATATCGATGAAATCGTCGAAAATCGTGTGGTGCCGGATGGTGACGATGGCTAAATAAACGCCAGCCGGCGGATTGCGCTGGTGATTTTGGCATTGAAGACAAAAACCGGCTGCCCTAAGCTAAAGGCGAGGGGCAGTCTTCGCGATCAACGGATGGCGATGTAACAGATCTAGAGCCACAGAGGTACAGATATGGCGGATAATTCAGGCAGCGGCGACAGTAAAAACACATTATATTGCTCGTTCTGCGGCAAAAGTCAGCATGAGGTACGCAAGTTGATTGCGGGCCCAACCGTGTTCATCTGTGATGAATGTGTTGAGCTGTGTATGGACA
Organism: Paracoccaceae bacterium; assembly: GCA_003535335.1. Classification (GTDB taxonomy): domain Bacteria; phylum Pseudomonadota; class Alphaproteobacteria; order Rhodobacterales; family Rhodobacteraceae; genus Profundibacter. The sequence continues at coordinate 9,886 of DOHJ01000249.1, forward strand.
TTATTCGCGAGGAAACAAAATCCTCCAGCCTGAAAGCATCCGACGGGGTGCCGACACCGCAAGAGATTTGCGATGTGCTGGACGATTATGTGATTGGCCAGTTCCATGCCAAACGGGTTTTGTCAGTGGCGGTTCACAACCATTATAAACGGCTAAATCACAGCGGAAAATCTGACGAAATCGAGCTGTCAAAATCCAACATTATGCTGATCGGCCCCACCGGTTGCGGTAAAACCCTGTTGGCCCAGACCTTGGCGCGCATTCTTGATGTGCCGTTTACCATGGCCGATGCGACCACATTGACCGAGGCCGGTTATGTTGGTGAAGACGTTGAAAATATTATCCTGAAATTGCTGCAAGCCAGTGATTATAATGTCGAGCGGGCCGAACGCGGCATTGTTTACATTGACGAAGTCGACAAGATCACGCGCAAATCCGACAACCCGTCGATCACCCGTGATGTATCGGGCGAAGGCGTGCAACAGGCTTTGCTAAAAATCATGGAAGGCACGGTTGCATCTGTGCCGCCTCAAGGTGGCCGAAAACATCCGCAACAGGAATTTCTGCAGGTTGATACCACCAATATTCTGTTTGTTTGTGGCGGTGCATTTTCTGGCCTCGAAAAAATCATTTCGCAGCGCGGCACGGGATCTTCCATCGGCTTTGGGGCTGACGTGAAGGACGAAGAAGATCGTGGCGTGGGTGATTTGCTGACAGATCTCGAGCCTGAAGATTTGCTGAAATTTGGCCTGATCCCCGAATTTGTCGGGCGTTTGCCTGTGATCGCTACCCTGACTGATCTGGATGAGGACGCGCTGGTTACAATTCTGACCCAACCCAAAAACGCACTGGTCAAGCAATACCAGCGCCTGTTTGAGCTGGAAGAGGCCAAACTGACCTTTACCGAGGACGCGCTAACAGCCATCGCAAAGCGGGCAATCGAGCGCAAAACCGGTGCGCGGGGTTTGCGCTCGATCATGGAAGAAATCCTGCTGGATACCATGTTCGATCTGCCGGGGCTGGAAAATGTTGACGAGGTGATGGTGAATGAAGAAGCTGTCGGCCCTGATGCAAACCCGCTGATTATTTATGTCGATAGCGACAGCAAAGAAGAGGCAAGCGCCAGCTGAGATGTCTATCACACGGATCAATTCAGGATCAGCTTACGAGCCAAAAATCGGCTATAGCCGTGCGGTTGTGGCCGATGGCTGGGTGATGGTTTCAGGCACTACCGGAAATGATCACGCCAGCATGACAACCCCCGAATGCATAACAGACCAATGCGCACTGGCACTGGGCCACATCGCCGATGCGCTTGAAAAGGCCGGGGCGACATTTGCCGATGTGGTGCGGGTAAATTACATCCTGCCGGACCGGAATGATTTTGAACCATGCTGGCCCCTGCTTCGCGCCGCCTTTGGTGAAAACCCACCTGCTGCGACGATGATCGAGGCGGGTTTGATTGATCCGGCAATGAAAATAGAGATGGAAGTCACAGCCCGCTTGGCATAATGTCCGGGTGTGTTTTTCGCGCTCTGGACCTTGGGCCGTAAATCCTGCATATTTAGCGCAGTCGCTATAAAAGCAATTAAGGGGCGTTATGTTGCGCTTTGTTTCGCAACGTCTAACCTGTTATTATGGCCAAACGCTTGGGGCCATGATTTTTACTTGGTGGCCTCTCTTCCAAAGAAACGGCGTGAATATGACGCCTGATAACCAGAGTGAATCATGTCAGAATCAACCACAGAAGTATTGGTCGGCGGCGCAGTATTGGCCGTTGCGATCGGATTTTTAATCTACGCGGGGCAGGCCACGGGATTTTCCCCGGCAAAAAGTAGCGATTACCCGCTGATTGCCAGCTTTCGGTCGGGCGAAGGCATTAGCGTGGGCACCGATGTGCGGCTTGCCGGTGTTAAAATCGGCACCATCAGCCAAATGGCCTTGAATGCGCAAACCTATCGGGCCGATGTAACCCTGTCTATGAAACAGGGCATTTTGATCCCCGATGATAGCGCTGTTGTGGTGGCGTCCGAAGGTCTGCTGGGCGGCAATTTTGTTGAAATATACCCTGGCGCATCACTGGATAACTTTACATCAGGCGATGAGATTGAAGATACACAAGGGGCCGTTAGCCTTGTTTCATTGTTGATGAAATTTGTTTCGGGTAAAGATGAATGAGACGTTTACTAATTGTTTTAGCGATGTTTATTGCTACGCCTGTGTCTGCTGCAGATATTGTAACTGCGTCTGGTGCAATATTGCGCGGGTTGGATAAGGTTGATGGAAACCTAACGGACATTGAACTTGGCAATGGTCAAAGCTATGAGTTTGGCCGTTTGAAAATCACCTTGAATGAATGTCGATACCCCAGCGGAAATCCGTCTGGCAACGCTTATGCAAATCTGACGATTCGCGAAAATGGTACGGATCAGCCGGTTTTTTCAGGCTGGATGATTGCCACAGCACCGGCCTTGAACGCGCTTGATTACGCCCGTTATGATGTTTGGGTGTTGCGCTGCAAAACCAAATAGGGGCTGGGTGTTTGGCCTTGGTGCAAAAAATCTGCATCAAGCATTAGCGCATCTTGCAGCTGAAAATGATAGTCAGCGCGCTTGATCTCGACAGCACCTAATGACGCCAGATGCGGCGTGATAAACTGGGTATCAAACAGGCGAAATCCGCCAATTCGCAACCGGTCCATCAGATAGGCAAGTGCGATTTTCGAGGCATCTTTTTGGCGCGAAAACATGCTTTCGCCAAAAAATGCACCACCAATTGTTAAGCCAAAAACACCACCTACCAAAAGATTATTTTGCCACACCTCCAGGCAATGGGCATGCCCTTTATGATGCAGGTCCGCGTATAAGTCCAAAAGCGGGGCGTTTATCCAGGTTTCGGTTCGATCCGCGCAGCCAGCAACAACCTGCATGAATGATGTGTTCACTTTAATCTCAAAGGCATTCTTTCTAATTTTGCGCGCCAGTGATCGTGAAATATGAAAGTTTTCCAGCTCAAATACGCCACGTAAAGCCGGATCCATCCAGAATAGTTCAGGATCATCCCGCGACTGGGCCATCGGGAACACACCGGCAGCATAGGCCTGAAGCAAAATTTCGGCGGTGAGGCTTTCGGTCATACAGTTTAGGTACTTGTTATGGTTGTGGTTGGCAGGTGAAACGTATTGGGCTATTGTTGCGTTGTTTATAGAGGAAGGGAAGACAGGTTTTGGGCTTTTTTGATTTTTTATCCGGCATGGAATTATATGAAAATGATGAGGGATCCGTGGCGCGGATGAATACGCGACACAAACACCTTATTCAACTGTTTGGTGAGGAAATTAAGGATGCCAAGGTCTTTGATATTGCATCCCATGATGGCCGCTGGGCCTATGCATTTGCCGGTGCGGGGGCCAAACAGGTGGTCGGGGTTGAAGCGCGCCAGCATCTGATTGATTTGTTCAAAAAATATCCAGACGCGAAATTGCGCAACAAAGTCGAATTGCGCTGCAATGATTTATTCAAAGAGCTGGAGGCCGAAGTCGAAAAAGGCGAGACCTATGACGTGGTCAGCGTTTTCGGCATTTTCTATCACATCATGGACCACATGCGCCTGTTGAAACTGGTCAGGGCGTTAAAGCCAAAATTGATAATTGTGGATAGTGAATTTATGGTGCGCCCGGGGGCCATTATCAGGATGGTGCGCGAAAAAACCGATAAACGGCTAAATGCGGCTCCTCAGATCGAGGGGCAAGAGGTCGCCGCGGTGGGTTATCCCAGCTATAAAGCCATGGATATGATGGCCGATGTTTTGGGCTATGATATCGAATGGGTGGACTGGGATTTACACCCTGCCGGTGATCGCGTCGGTGTACATGATTACTACCGCGACACTGGAAAACGTCGCGGCACCTGTGCGCTTTGGCCTAAAAAATAGGCGGCAATCAAGCCAGATTTTCCTCAAGCCATTTTTCCAGCCAAAGGATGTTGTAATCCCCGCTCAAAATATCAGGCTCGTTTAGCAAGGCGTCAAACAGCGGCAGGGATGTATCAATCCCGTCGATAATCAGCTCGCCCAAAGCGCGCTGAAGACGTGCCAATGCTTCGGGCCGATCGCGCCCATGCACGATTAATTTACCGATCAGGCTGTCGTAATATGGCGGGATTTTATAGCCGTCATAAAGCGCTGAATCCATCCGGACACCCAAGCCGCCCGGGGCATGAAACTGGCTGATTGTGCCGGGGCAGGGGGTGAAATCCGGCAGTTTTTCCGCATTGATCCGCACTTCGATGGCATGACCATTCACTTTCAGATTGTCTTGGGAAAATGACATCGGCAGACCTGCGGCCACACGAATTTGTTCGCGGACCAGATCAACGCCAAAAATAGCCTCCGTTACGGGGTGCTCCACTTGCAAACGGGTGTTCATTTCGATGAAATAAAACTCGTCATTTTCAAATAAAAACTCGATCGTGCCCGCGCCGATATAATTGATGCCAGCCACAGCATCGGCACAAACCTTGCCGATTTTGGCGCGCGTTTCGGGGGTGATGCACGGCCCCGGGGCTTCCTCAAATACCTTTTGGTGGCGGCGTTGCAGGGAACAATCACGTTCGCCCAGATGCACAGCATTGCCTTTGCCGTCGCCAAACACCTGAATTTCGATGTGGCGCGGGTTTGTCAGATATTTTTCGATGTAAACTTCGTCATTGCCAAACCCGGACAGGGCTTCGGACCGGGCGGTGTGAAATGCGCTCTCCATGTCGGCCTCGGTCGGGGACAATTTCATGCCACGCCCCCCGCCACCGGCCGTGGCTTTAACAATCACGGGATACCCCAATTCCTTGCCGACTTTTTTGGCCGTTGCCACATCGGGCACCCCGCCAGCCGAGCCGGGAACGCAAGGCACGCCTAATTTACTAATGGTGTCCTTGGCGGTGATTTTGTCGCCCATAATACGGATGTGCTCCGCGGCGGGGCCAATAAATGTCAGGCCGTGATCCTCGATTATTTGCACAAAGGCCGCATTTTCAGACAGGAAACCGTAACCCGGGTGAATGGCCTGTGCGCCGGTCACTTCGCAGGCGGCAATAATTGACGAAACACGCAAATAACTGTCAGCGCCAGCGGGTGGGCCGATGCAAATGGCTTCGTCTGCCATGCGCACATGCATGGCATCGGCGTCGGCCGTGGAATGAACCGCAACAGATTTGATGCCCATCTCGCGACAGGCACGAACAACACGAAGAGCGATTTCGCCGCGATTGGCGATCAGAATTTTGTCGAACATGGCCGGGGCCTCCTATTCGATGATCATCAGTGGGGCGCCAAATTCAACCGCATCACCATCGGCCACCAAAATGCGTTTGACGGTGCCGGATGCGGGCGCGGGAATGTGGTTCATGGTTTTCATCGCTTCGATAATCAGGATGGTATCACCCTCGTTTACCTGTGCGCCGACCGATACAAAGGCCGGTGAGTTTGGCTCGGGCTGCAAATAGGCCGTGCCGACCATAGGCGATGTAACGGCACCGGGAAGTGCGGTTGGGTCTGCGGTTTCCACTGGTGAAACGGTTTCAGCAGGGGCGGCGGCAAGCGGTGCAGCCATTGGCGCGAATGAAGCCGGAGCCGGTGCGGCAACCATTTCAACCTTGCGGCTAACGCGCACATTCATGCTGTCGTTATTGGAATAAATCCGTTTGACCTGAATTTCGGTCATATCATTTTTATCGAGAATTGCAGCCAATGCCTCGATGAATGCCACGTCTGAGTCTTGCGATTTTTTGGTCATAGCGTTTTGTTATCCCCTTAGCTGCCCTAAATTGCGGGCCTGATTTTGCCCAATGGTTTTCTTGCTTATACGCGACGTTGGGGAAGGTGAAAAGCGTCTGTATGCAGAATCGTTGCGGGGAATTTATCGCAAAGGCACCTCATGGCGTGAATTTTTCACAAAAATGGCGAATTTTGGCACTGTCTG
>DOHJ01000249.1:16209-17965 GCA_003535335.1 Paracoccaceae bacterium
CTGGCCAAAATAATGACAACCCTGCCAGAGTGCAGCGGCTAACTCGCGGATAAGTATATTTTTCCTAGCCCTGGATTTGTCTGGCAGATTTGCAGTATCCGCAGCTTATAATGTGATGTCCACAATATGGTTTTCGGCCTCAGGCGGGTTTTGATATTGCTGCTCTTGGGGTTGGGCTTCTTCAGGGGTTGCCTTTTTATGTGCAATCTCGGGACCGGCGCGCAATTTTTCGAGTTCAGTTTCCAGTAAATTTGCCTCAAATGTTGGTGGAGGTCCTGTGGGCTGGTCCGGGTTAGGAAATGCCTTGGCTTTTTTCATCGGTTGTTCGCCATTGTGGGGACCGGTTTGTGTGCCGGTTTCATTGCGTGCCTTGGATGTTGATGCAACGGCTGTCACAGTGTTGATCTGTGATGGCGCATGTGTGGCCATTAATGCCTGATCGGGTGGCGGGGCCACAGGCAATGGCCCTGGTAAGATAAGCATTTCAGTGCTCCTAATCGGTGCCCCCACCGACATGTTAAATCTGCACAGCAGCGGTTAATATCCCGTAAATTCCTGAAACGAAATGTTTCTAATTTTATTTTAATTATAATATGTTAGGTGGCTAAGAGCTTGCCAAATAATGTTTCCAGATAATGTTCTGCATCGGGGAAAGGATCGTTCGCACTATCGCCCAAAACGGCCCGCACCTGCACATCGAAATCAGCGTAATGCTGGGTCAGGGACCAGATCGAAAATAACAGGTGGTATGGGTGGGAATTTGCGATTTTCCCATCCTGCATCCAACCCGATATCACGGCGGCTTTTTCATCGGTCAGCTGTTTTAACTCGCCTTTGATAGCAGCCATAATCTGCGGCGCACCTTGCAGGATTTCATTGGCAAACAGCCGACTTTCACGCGGGAAATTACGGCTCATTTCCAGTTTTCGGCGCATATAGGCCAAAATTTCGGCTTTCGGCTCACCTGCCGGATCAAGATCGTGCAACGGGTCCAGCCAAGTGTCCATCAACTGTGACAGCAACTCGGCATGAATCGCCTCTTTGGATGGGAAATAATACAGTAAATTGGGTTTTGACAGCCCCGCCGTTTTGGCAATCTGATCCAGGGTCGATCCGCGAAACCCGAATTGTGAAAACACATCCAGCGCGGCGTTCAATATGGTTTCCCGATTCTTTTTCTGAATTCGTGTTTGAGTTTTTCCCATTCCCTGTCCTTTTGGGGCGGCAATTATCTGCCCGAATTCCCTTTTTAGCTGTAAAAGGACAAACTGCCACCTAAAATTGTAGGCTGACCGTGCTTTTTTATTGGTTGGACATAATTTGGGACGAAATGCTTGACTGGTTAATGCGCTCTGCTAGCCTGTTTCTGACCAAATGGTTAAATTGCACTGTCGATCAAGGAAAAACCCATGGCTTATGATACCCCGAAGGTGCCCAATGACCTGTCTGCGTTCTGGATGCCGTTTACGGCCAATCGCCAGTTTAAGAAAAATCCGCGCATGTTTGTTGCAGCCGATGGCATGTATTACAAAACCGCCGACGGGCGCAATGTGCTGGATGGCACGGCCGGTTTGTGGTGCTGTAATGCGGGCCACAATCGGCCGTTGATTACCCAAGCGATTGCAACGCAAGCCGCCGAGCTGGATTACGCGCCGGCCTTTCAAATGGGCCACCCAAAGGCGTTTGAATTGGCGTCGGCCTTGCGCGATATGGCACCAGAGCCGTTCGAGCATGTGTTTTTCACCAATTCGGGATC
>DOHJ01000025.1:0-19318 GCA_003535335.1 Paracoccaceae bacterium
ATTAACTTATTTCAACCCGGCTTATGCTTGCAAGTTTGGAGTTATTAAACGGTTTACAGTTCTTTACCTTTCTGGATCTAATCGCCGTAGCCATTCTGTGGACCTCGTGGCTTTTGATCGGCTGGATCATTGAACACGCGGGTTCAAAACGGCCGTCAGTTTCGGTAATCATGTCCGATTACCGCCACGACTGGATGCTGCAATTCATCAGCCGCGATCCCCGGGTTTTTGATGCCAGCATTTTAAGCAGCCTGCGCGAAGGCACCACATTTTTTGCTTCGACCTGCATGATCGCCATCGGCGCGGGTCTGGCCTTGATTGGCAACACCGAAAGCCTGCTGGGCGTGGCCAAGGATCTATCGCTGGAGAACGCGCCTGCCATTGTCTGGGATATAAAAATCCTGCTGGTTTTGTTGTTTTTAACCAATGCATTTCTAAAATTCGTCTGGTCGCACCGGTTGTTTGGCTATTGCGCGGTGATGATGGCCTCGGTTCCAAATGAGCAAACTGATCCGGCCTGCCTGCCCCGCGCCCGCAAGGCCGCAGAAATCAACATCACCGCAGCGCGCAGTTTTAACCGTGGCTTGCGCTCGGTTTATTTTTCGCTCGGGGCGCTGGCTTGGCTGGTTGGTCCTTTGCCGCTAATGGCTGCCACGCTACTGACTGTTTTAACCCTGTGGCGACGCGAATTTGCTTCGCATTCACGCTTGGTTTTGTTGCAATCGGATTAATCACAGCATCGTGAAACGACATTTGCAAACTATCCTGACATGGTACCGGCAACCCAAAAGGAACCCGATTATGAAAATCCTGCTACTTCCCCTGCTATTGCTGGGCACACCCGTTTTTGCCGCCGATCCCGTGATTAAATCGGTAACGGCACAAAAATCCGGCAGCAACTGGAGCTTTTCTGTCAGCCTGAAGCACCCCGACACCGGCTGGGATCACTATGCAGATGGCTGGGAGGTTCTGGACGCAGACGGCAAGCGGTTGGGATACCGCCAGTTGATGCACCCCCACGTTAACGAGCAGCCCTTCACCCGATCCTTAAGCGGGGTAAGCATCCCGCCCGATACCGACAAAGTATTTATCCGGGCGCATTGTCTGGTCGATGGCTGGGGTAAACAGCTGTTTGAAGTTGATTTAAAGCGCTAAAGCCAATTTACCCCGCGAATTTTCGTCGCATTGCAAATCGGTTTTATGACGTGAATATATCGTATGATATTTTCAAAGAAAGAAACCGAAATGAAAAAACTGATCCTGCCCGCAATATTTCTGGCGACGACCGCATTTGCCGATGATCCGGAAATTGTCGTGGCCACCGCCGGTGAATTTGCCAATACCTGGATTTTCTCGGTCGATCAGACACATCCCGATACCGGCTGGGATCATTATGCCTATGGGTGGCGCATTGAAACGCAAGACGGCACCGTGCTTGGCCAGCGCCTGACCCCGCATCCGCATGTGCATGAGCAACCCATCAGCCGTTCCCTGCATAATGTCAGAATACCGGATGATGTGGACAGCGTGTTCATCCGCTCCAAATGTTCGGTTGATGGCTGGGGCGAAAAACGGTTTGAACTTAAACTGGAACGGGACAAATAAGCCTATCTGCGACCTTCACGCAGCCATGCGCCAATTGTCAGCAGGGCAACCAATAGCAGGGTAAGCCATGCGGGCAGCAGTGGCATAATCGTAACCTCCGCTGTCAAATAAGCCTCGCGCGGGGTGATCCCCAGCCAGCCGCGACCAGCCGCAGCACGGCCCGAACGCACGTTGCGCACCGCTGGCAAACCGTCTTCTATCGCAAAGATACCGCCGCGCATTTTCTCGACCACCGGCAGCAGTTTAGCACCCGTCGCAATGGTCTGCTCAAATTCACGCGGGGCAGATGGCCCCAGCGCAATCACCGCTTCTTTTTCAGCATCCTTCAAGCGGTAAAGCCCAATTTCAGGCCCCTCGAATTCTGCCTCGTAACGTCCCGGCGAAACCTGTTTTAACGGCAGCGTCACAACCCTGCCATCCGGCGCAGTGATTTCCACATCGCTTACCGATTCGCCCAAACTGCGGCGGATAATTTTCATCCTTTGCCCCTGCGCCTGCGCCCACAGCGCTTCTTCCTCAAGATCAGGTTCCTGCATCATCCAATGGGCCAAACGGCGCAGCAGTTCCAACTGCGGCCCACCACCTTCAAAACCCCGATCCCACAGCCATGACTGATCCGAGGCCAGCAACGCCACCCGCCCCTCGCCAACCCGGTCCAGCACCAGCAGGGGCCGGCCCTCAATCCCCGTCATCACCGTATTGCCGGACAATTCCTGCACCTCGATCTGGCGCATCCAGCGACCCCAGCCGGGGCCTTCTTTGCCGTCCTCGGCGGCAGGCGCAAATCGCTCCAGACCTTCAGTTACCGGATGGCGTTGGCCGATGTCGGAAATCAGTGGCAAAAACCCCTGTTCCAACACCCGCGCAGTCGGGGTGGCGGGCAAAATATCGGCCAGTGCGGAATGATAAATGCTGTCGGCCGAGGCAAAATCAGGCCCCGCCGCCACCATCACCGCACCGCCCCGTTCCACGTAATCACGCACGCTGTCCAGATAAACACCGGGCAAAATTCCGCGTCTTTTGTAACGGTCAAAAATGATCAAATCAAAGCTGTCGATCTTGTCGATAAACAGTTCGCGCACCGGAAATGCAATCAGCGACAGTTCGGAAACCGGCACCCCGTCCTGTTTTCCGGGCGGGCGCAAAATTGTAAAATGCACCAGATCAACCGCGCTGTCGGATTTCAACAAATTGCGCCAGGTGCGTTCACCGGGATGTGGTTCGCCCGACACCAGCAGCACCCGAAGCCGGTCGCGCACCCCGTTGATCTGGATCACCGCCAGATTGTTGCGGTTGGTCAGCTCGCCTTCGGCTTCTGGCAGGGTGAACTGGATAACATTCATGCCGCCATGGGTCAGGGTGATGGGCAATTCCAGATCCTTGCCAATCGGCACTTGGTAGCTCTGGGCAGGTTCGCCATCAATCGCGATTTTCAGCTCGGTTCGCGGTCCTTGACCGGCCGGAACCATACCTTCGTCGTCAATCCGCAAGGTCAGGATGATTTCCTCGTTCAAAATGGCAAAACCGGGGGCATCTTTAACACTCAGGCGACGATCCCAATCGGTTTTGTGACCCGTCAGCAGCGTGTGAACCGGCATCTCAAGCGACGGGGCCAGATCAACATCGTGCAACTGGCCATCGGTCAACAGCACCACACCGGCAAGACGTGATCGCGCGATGTCGGCCAACGCCTCGGCAACCGCGCCCATTAACAAAGTACCGCGATCACCGGCTGCATCCGCAAGCGTACCAATACGCAATTCGGTATTTTTACGCGCCTCGATTTGTTTGCGGAAATTTTCCAAAGCACGGGCCGTTTGCGCTTCGCGGTCGCTGATTTTCTGGCTGGCACTTTGATCCACCACCAGCAGCACAATATCGCTTAATGCCTCGCGGTCTTCTTGCTGAAAGGCCGGATTGGCCAAAGCCGCCAACAGCACCAACGCCGCCAGCCCGCGCAAAACCCAGCCCGCCAGTTTGCGCCAGATCGCAAAGATGATAAATCCGCCAATCACGCCAGCCAGCACCGCCAGTACCGGCCACGGAATAATCGGGGAAAACAGGATTGATCCGCTCATCTCATTCCCCCAGCCGTTCCAGCAAGGCCGGCACATGCACCTGATCCGATTTATAATTACCGGTCAGCACATGCATCATCAGGTTAACGCCAAACCGGTACGCCATTTCACGTTGGCGTATGCCGCTGTAGCCGCGCCCGACCTGCGCCATATAATTGCCCTGCGCATCCACCGCCCAGGCCGCAGCCCAGTCATTGCCGCCGATGATCACCGGCGTCACACCGTCGTTCAGGTTGCGAAACGGCATGCCTTCGGCCTGCTCGGCATCCACAGGTGCGGCCTCGACCCAGATCGCGCGGCCCTGATGACGACCGGGAAAATTTTGCAGCAGATAAAAACTGCGGGTCAAAACATGGTCTTTTGGCAATGGTTCCAGCGGCGGAATATCCAGACCCAGCGCCAGCTTTTGCAATTTGCGCGCCTCGGGTGTGGTGCCGGTGCCATATCCGGCAATATCACCGTCGCGAGTGTCAAACATGATCATGCCGCCACCGCGCAAATACCGGTTCAATTTCGCATAGGCCTCTTTTGAAGGCACCGGCTGACTGGCGACAATCGGCCAGTACAGGAACGGGAAAAACGCCAGCTCGTCAGTTTCCAGATTGATGGCAACCGGATTGGCAGGCTCAATCGTGCTGCGCCGGTATAAAACATCCGAAAGCCCCGTCAGGCCAGCATGCGCCATTTCATCCACGCGGTCATCGCCGGTGATAACATGGGCCAAAACCACTTCGGCCGTGGCATTTATGGCAAAATCGTCGCTGGTATCTTGCGCCAGTACAGGATCGGCCAGCGAAACCGCGACCAAGGCTAAAACCGTTGCAATGCCTGTGCTACGTGGCCCCGTCAGACGGCCGGACAACCAAAGCGAGGCCACAATATCCAGCATTAGCAAAGCCAAAGCGGCCACTAAAAACGCACCCTTCAGCAGTGTTTCATCCGCCACACTCAGCCCCTCGACACGGATCCGCGCGGGCCACGTGGCTGTTGCCAATTCTGCCTCGGCCGCCAACGCATTCACCGCAACCCGACGTTCATTGCTCGCGTAAACTCCGGGCGGCATTTTCGCGCTGACCACAGCCGCAGCCAATTCCTGACCCGCAACACCGGCCATCGCGCCCGCATCGGCCAATTGGCCAAACCCATCCAGCAGGCGCACCGGTGTCCATGTGCTTTGGCCCAGTTCTTCGGCGCTCAAGGTGCCCGGAGCTGATGAAACCGCCAGTCGCTCCAGCATTTGCACAAACAGCCCCGACAAAGGCAAACTGGACCATTGGGCGTTGGCAGTGACATGAAACAACACCACTTGGCCAGCGCCCATTTGTTTACGCGTCACCAGCGGCGTGCCGTCGGCAAGCGAGGCAATCACCCGCGTGGCCAATTGCGGATCGGGTTGGGCAACCACCTGTGATGTGACGTTCACATCGGCCGGAATTTCTAACCCGAAAAAGGGTGAATCCTGCTTAAACGGCTGTAGCGATTTTGGCGCGCCCCAGCTTAGCGCACCACCAACCGTGCGCCCACCAGAGCGCAAACGAACCGGCATCAGCTCGTCTTCGGCCCCGCGGCTAAGATCGCTTGCCGCCATGCGGATACCGGCAAAACGCAGCAGCAAACCACCGTTTTCAACCCATGTTATCAAACCGTCGGTTTGACCCACAGTCAGCTTGGCCACATCGGCCAACACGATCACATCGGGGTTGGCGGGCAGCACATCTTCCAGCCCGCCCTTGATTAAATCCGCCGTCGGTTCCAGCGCCTGTTTCAGATAATGTAGCGGTGATAATAATTGCAGCCCCTCGCGCCCGTCATTGGGTGCAATCAAGGCCACCTCGCGGCGGCGCAAACCATCGTCGGCCAGCGTGACAGCGCCGGCGGAATGGATGCCCTGAATGCTAAATCTCGAAATCCGGTTGCGCAATTCGGGCGGCAGGCTCAGGCTGGTTTCAACCTGCATTTCGCCCGCTTTGAATTGCGCGTCAACCCGCGCCAGCTCGCGCTCGATACCCGCAGGATCCAGACCAATTGCGGTGATTGTGATCGCGGAATCGTTAACAGATGCACTGCGAACGGCCGTAATTTGCAAAGCACCGTCCTTGATCGTCACCGGTTTTAGCCCCAGCACTGCGCGCGGGCTTTGCATGATTGTAACCTTGCCTTTTTCTTCAAATTTTGCCAGCAGATCCGCACGGGTTTCACGGGCCAAACCATCGGACAACCAGTAGGTATCAAACCTGTTTTCACCAAGATTGGCGCGCCATTCATTCAGGGCCGCCGCATCGGGCAACCACGCCTTTGGCTGCAGGCCCGCAAGTCGGGTTTGCCAGACATCTGCGGATAAAAACTGCGGCTGATCCGTCGGTAAATCGCTTAAAACCGCAACGGAAACCACGCGTCCGTTGCGTGACGCCTGATCCAACAGCCCCGAAATTCGTTCCTGGCGTTTGGCCCAATTATGCGCATCCGCCCAAGTGCCATCGGCCACAATCAGCAACGGCGCGCTGCCTGTGTCAGGGTCTTGCGGGTTCAAAACCGGACCGGAAAAACCGATAATCGCAGCGGCCAGCGCCAACATGCGCAGCAGCAGCAGCCACCACGGGGTTTTATCGGCGTGCACCTCGTCATCGGTTAGCCCCAGCAACAAGGCCACCCCGGGAAAGCGGCGCCGGATCGGTGCGGGCGGAACTGCACGCAGCAGCAGCCACAGGATCGGCAGCGCGATTAAACCCGGCAGCAACCAAGGCGTGGTGAAACCTATGGGGCCAAGGGCAAACATCAGCGGCGGCGCTCCAGTGCGTGATAAAGCCAGGTTAGGGCAAGACGTGGTGCTGCATCGGTGTGATGGCAGAAATATTGCCAGCCGGTGAGATGGGCCAAATCGGCCAGTGCTGCTTTTCGCCCGGCCAGCCGTTGCAAATAGCGATCCCGCAAATCACCGGCTTTCAGGGTTTCATGGCGCAATGTTCCGGCCATGCTTTCAAAAACAGTGCGCCCGTTAAAGGGAAACGCCTCTTCTTGCGGATCCAGAATTTGCAGCAACGCGCCTTTGACCCCACGATCAGCCGCATCTGTCAGCGCCTTTTGCACGCCGGCAAAATCGCCCATAAAATCCGAAATGAAAACCGCGCGAGTGTCTGCGCGCATGCCATGGCTATCGGGGCTGCCAAAATCGTTCGTGTCGGAATTATCCGATAATTCCTGCGCCAAACGCAACAGTTGTGTCTGGCCTGCGCGTGGTGGATTGGCGCTGTTGCTCAGCCCAACCTTTTCACCACCGCGCAGCAGTAAAATTGAAATGGCCATCGCCAAAACGCGGGCGCAATCACCTTTGGTGCTTAAATTTTTGGACGAGGAAAACCCCATCGAGGCCGAGTTATCAACCCAGAGCAGCACCGATTGCGCCGCCTGCCATTCTTTTTGCCGGATAAAATGCAGATCCGAACGGCCTGATCTGCGCCAGTCAATTTGCCGCGCCTCATCGCCATCCACCGCCACGCGGTACTGCCAAAATTCATCCCCCGTGCCCGAATGACGCCGGCCGTGCTCGCCCAGTAAAATCATTGCCGCCAGCCGCTGCGCATCAGCCAGCAGCGGCGGCAATGCGCCCGCAAGCTCAGCCGAATTGCGCCGTAAAACAGTCGTGGGGGCGGCCGGGTTTGTCACGCAGCGGCCTCGCGTTTCATCGATTTGGCCACCACGCTATCAATCAGGCTACCCAGTGTTTCACCGCGTGCTTTGGCGGCAAATGACAGGGCCATGCGGTGCATCAGAACCGGTCGCGCCATATCGGCTACGTCATCTATAGTCGGGACCAGACGGCCATCCAGCAAGGCGGCGGCGCGCACCATCATCATCAAAGCCTGCGCCGCACGCGGGCCGGGACCCCAAGCCACATTTTGCTGCACCGCATCGCTTGCCAGCTCGTCATCAGGGCGACAGCTGCGCACCAGATCAAGGATCAGATCCAGCACAGCCTCGCCCACGGGCATCCGGCGCAGCAGGGTTTGGGCATCCAGCAATTCCCGAGCTGTGAAAACCTGTTTTACCCCGGTCTCTTCAATACCTGTGGTTGCCAGAATGATTTCTTTTTCGGTTTGCCGATCGGGATAATCCACATCAATCTGCACCAAAAACCGGTCCAGCTGGGCTTCGGGCAGCGGATAAGTGCCTTCTTGCTCAATCGGGTTTTGCGTGGCCAAAACATGGAATGGCCGGCCCAGATCGCGTTCTTTACCGGCAATCGAAACCTGCTTTTCCTGCATCGCTTGCAGCAGCGCGGATTGGGTGCGCGGCGAGGCGCGGTTAATTTCATCGGCCAATAGCAACTGGCAAAAAATCGGCCCCTCGATAAACCGAAAACTGCGTTTGCCGTCTTGGCCTTCGTCCAGCACCTCGGAGCCTAAAATGTCGGCCGGCATCAAATCGGGCGTGAACTGAATACGCGATCCATCCAGCCCCATCACAGTTGACAGCGCATCGACAAGGCGGGTTTTGCCAAGGCCGGGCAGCCCGATCAGCAATCCGTGACCACCGCACAACAGCGCGCTTAAGGTCAGGTCAACAACGCGGCTTTGCCCGATAAAGCGGCTTTTGATCGATGTTTTGGCTTTGGCAAGTTTTTCCCCAAGTGTCTCGATTTCGGCAACCAGATTTTCTGCTTTATCCATGACAATCCTCCTTAAACGCGGTTATAGCTTTATTTAACGGATAAATTGCACAGGTTACAAACGGCAAACGCCATGAATGATGAAAAGAATGTGAAGCCAACGGCAGAAAACCTGATGTCTGCCGCCAAGAAAGCCGCAAAAGGCGCAATTCCGCCGGTGCATTTGTGGAATCCGCCATTCTGCGGGGATCTGGATATTCAGATCAAACGCGATGGTACTTGGTTTTATCTGGGCACTCCGATTGGGCGGCCTGAAATGGTGCGGCTGTTTTCCACCATTTTACGCCGTGACGGGGATGATTATTTTCTGGTTACACCGGTGGAAAAGGTTGGCATCAAGGTGGATGATGCGCCTTTTGTCGCGGTGGATTTTCAGGTTAAAGGCCATGGAGACCAGCAAGTTTTGACATTTGAAACCAGCGTTGGGGATTTTGCCACGGCTGGCCCAAATCACCCGATCCGCGTAACAAATGACCCCGTCACCAGCGAGCCGTCGCCCTATGTATTGATCCGCGCCAATCTGGAAGCGCTGATTGATCGCAAAAGTTTTTATCGGCTGGTGGATATTGGTGCCCATCATGATGGCTGGTTCGGGCTTTGGTCATCCGGTGAATTTTTTCCGATTATTCCGTCAAACGAGCTGACTTGATATACATTGTTTTGGTGCGGCTAAAAATGCCGGTTTTGATTGGCTCATGATTTTTATATCCTCGCGGATTCAATTCATCGGGTGTTACCCTAAGAATTGCGGGTTGGGCCAAAGAAACAGATGATCCGGCAAAAGACCAGTGGATCACTGAATATTCAGATCATGCGCCTTTGATCTTCACATTGACCGGAATTTGACGGCGCTACGTAGCCGTTGATTGTCAGCGCTGAATTAATGCTTGCCCAACAGCTTTAGCAGTTTTTGCGAGGGGAAACCGTCCGGCGTTACCCCGATTGACAATTGAAAGCTACGGATCATGTTAATGGTGTTTGGCCCGATGATCCCGTCAATTTTCTCCAGTTTAAACCCCTTACGCATTAAACGGCGCTGCATCGTTTTCTTTTGCTTAAAAGACAGCGGCGCATAGCCACGTGGCCAGCTGGCCTTGATTTCGGGACCACCTGCCAGACGGTCAGCCAGATGTCCAACGCCGATCACATAGGCATCTGCCTTGTTATAGCGTTCAATCACCGCGAAATTTTTAAAAATCATGAATGCGGCACCTTTTGCCCCGGCCGGCAGCAGAATCGAGGCAGGCCCGTGGTTTGGCACTTTGCCACCGGTTGCAGCCCGAATGCCCATCGCGGCCCAATCCGATGGATTTTTGCGATTTTTACGACTGGCCAGACCATAGTTAAACCCACTGGGCAGCACAACTTCTACACCCCATGGCTGGCCCTTTTTCCAACCGGCGTTTGCCAGATAAGCAGCGGTTGAGGCCAGCGCATCGGTGGGGTCATCAGACCAGATATCGCGTTTGCCATCGCCGTCAAAATCCTGCGCCAAGGCTTGATAACTGGTTGGGATAAACTGGGTATGGCCCATCGCACCCGCCCAAGAGCCTTTCATTTTACGGGGACTGACATCGCCAGATTGTAAAATTTTCAGGGCGGCCATCAGTTGTTGTTCAAAAAACTTGCCGCGTCGGCCATCAAAGGAAAGCGTGGCCAATGCCTCGATCACATCAATATCACCGCGCTGGGCACCATAGGCGCTTTCCAGCCCCCAAATTGCGGCAACTATTTCTTTTTCAACCCCGTAACGGGCTTCTATCTTATCCAGAGTGCGTTTGTATTTGCGCAAGGCAGCCTTGCCGTTTTTCACCCGAACCGGCGATGCAGCGCTATCCAGATAATCCCAGATTTGTTTGGTAAATTCCGATTGATTTCGATCTTTGGCAATGATTGCCGGATCATATTTTACACCGCGAAAGGCCCGGTCAAAAATGCGGGCTGAAATGCCGTGTGACAGGGCGCGTTTACGAAAGTTTTTGACCCAAAGATCAAAGCGTGAATTTGATGTCGAGATCTGGATTGCTGTCAAACCCGCCTCCTGTGGTCGCGCCAATGGGCGTATCGGGGTTGGGGTGGTTTGGATGATTTCAGGGCGCGCCGCCGGCTTGATTGAGCTGCTGACAGCCAGACCGGATGCCACTGCAGAGCCGGTTAAGAAACCTGAAAATAAACCAATGGTAATTATAAATTTACGCACTTAAACACCTGCTCGTTTTAATTTTATTTGTAATATCTAACCTGAAAAAACAAATTGGGAAAGCCGTGATTATTTACCCTAGGAATTTTGGCGCAAAACCGCCCCGGCCAGATAAAGCGATCCGCAAATCAGAATTCGGGCTTGCGGGGTCTGTTTGCGGATAGCGGTAATCGCACTCAGCACGCTTTCGGCTTCAAATGCATCCATGCCGACAGTTCTGGCAGTTTTAGCAGTTTCCGTGGCTGGCAAAGTATTTGTTTCATTCGGAATATCAACCGCATACAGCGCACTGGATATTTTTGCCAACGGGCGCAAATAACCGGCAATGTCTTTGGTATTCAGCATGCCGCAAATCAGATAGAGCGGGCGTTTCGGCAAGCGGGTCAATGCTTCGGCCAAGGCATGACCGGCGGCAGGATTATGACCGCCATCCAGCCAAAGCTCGGCGGTGTCGGCCGCATCCACCAACGGCCCGGCTTGCAGGTGCTGCAAACGGGCCGGCCAACGGGCCTTTGTCACGGCGGATTCGCAGGCAGAATTGGCAAAGCCCAAATGCCGCAAGGCAGCAATGGCAATGCCCGCATTTTGAATTTGATGCGCGCCAATCAGGTTTGGCAGCGGCAAATCCAGCAAACCGGTTTCGTCCTGATAAATCAGCCGCCCGCGTTCCTCTGATACATGCCAATGCTGCCCGTAAGCCAGAAGCCGGGCAGCTTTAAGCCGCGCTGTTTCCTCAATCACTTCAAGCGCTTCGTCCGGTTGCGGGCCGACAACGCAGGGCACGCCACGTTTTATGATGCCGGCCTTTTCGCCGGCAATTTCGGTCAGTGTTTCACCCAGAAACTGGGTGTGATCAATCGAAACCGGTGTGATCACGGTCAATTCGGGTTGCTCGACCACGTTGGTGGCATCCAGCAAACCGCCCAGCCCGACTTCCAGCAAAGTGTAATCGGCGGGAATTTCGGAAAACGCCAGAATTCCGGCAACGGTGGTGATTTCAAAATAGGTTATGGTCGCGCCATCATTGGCCTTGTAACAGCGATCCAGCAAATCTGTCAGGGCCGGTTCGGTAATCAGTTCACCGGCCAGCAAAATACGCTCGTGAAACCGCGCCAGATGCGGCGAGGTGTAGGCGTGAACCGCTTTGCCCGCGCCTTGCAGTCCCGCACGGATCATGGCCTGGGTCGAGCCTTTGCCATTGGTTCCGGCAATGTGGATCACAGGCGGCAATTTGGTTTGCGGCTGATCCAGCGCGGCCAGCAAGGACCAAACCCGGTCAAGCGTCAGATCCATCAATTTAGGATGCAGCGACATCATCCGCTCCAGGATAACGTCAGAGGAATTCCGGCTCACTTTGCAGCGGCTTCTTTGGCTGGCGAATCTTTTGCCTGATCCGGTTTTGCGGCGGCCACTTTTTCAGGCGCTGGCAAGTCGCCCATCACAGGCGGGCTCATCCCCATCAGCATCCGCACAATGGTTATCAGCTCGTTTCGCATGTCTTTGCGATGGGTCACGCGATCCAGCATGCCGTGATCCAGCAGATATTCCGAACGCTGAAACCCTTCGGGCAGTTTTTCACCGATCGTTTGTTCAATCACACGGCCACCGGCAAAACCAATCAGCGCATTGGGTTCGGCAATTTGCACATCACCCAGCATGGCGTAAGAGGCCGTAACCCCGCCGGTGGTCGGATGTGTTAGCACGACAATATAAGGCAGGCCCGCTTCTTTTAGCAGTTGCACAGCAATCGTGGTGCGGGGCATTTGCATCAATGACAAAATGCCTTCTTGCATGCGCGCGCCACCGGCGGCGGAAAACAGGATAAACGGGCGTTTTAATTTCACGGCACGCTGGGCACCGGCCACAATGGCATTGCCCACATACATGCCCATCGAGCCACCCATAAAGGAAAAATCCTGCGCAGCAGCAACAATCGGCGTGCGGCCAATTTCGCCTTCGACCACTAAAATCGCATCTTTTTCGCCGGTGTTTTTCTGGGCAATCTTCATCCGTTCAGGATATTTTTTCTGATCTTTAAAAACCAGAGGATCAGCCACCACATCTGGCACCTCGATTTCGGCATAAATACCGCCATCGAATAAATGCGCAAACCGTTCGCGCGGGGTTTGGCGCATGTGGTGGCCGCATTCATTACAAACATTCATGTGCTCGGCCAATTCGCGGTGAAACAGCATGGTGTTGCACTCGGGGCATTTGGTCCAGAGGTTATCCGGCGTTTCGCGACGTGAAAACAACGAATTGATCGTTGGTCGGACGTAGTTGTTGATCCAGTTCATCTGTAAATGCACCTTTAAGCGTTTTTGTTACCTATCCAGATAATCCGCGTTTGGCCAAATTGCAATCAGCGGTCAAGAATATTGCGCAAAGTCCGCCAAATAAGGATCAGGAAAATCAGGTTTAGCCCAAGTGCAAGTGCCATGGGCGATACATCGGTTTTAGTAAACGGCGTCACAAACAGGGCCAGTCCAGTGATGGTTTCCGGAACCGATACAACCAGAATTGCAGCGATATTATTGGCAAAATGCAACCCGATAGCAGCCCCTAAAGAACCGGTTTTTTCAGTCAGATCCGCCGCAATCAGCGCAAAAGCAAAGGTTACTGCAATGACAGCCCAGGCCATATTGCCCATTTGCGGATCCCAGTGCATTGCGGCAAACAGGGCCGATGGCAGGATCATCCAGAGAATACGCGATTTGAAACGCGCCGCCAGCTGCTGCTGTAAATATCCGCGAAACACCAGCTCCTCGGCACTGGTCTGGATCAGGATCAGGGGTATGGCGTATGGCAAATATCCCAGCCACTGTTTCAGCGGCAAATTAACCAGGGGCGGGTCGATAAACGCCAAAATCAAACCGGTGATGCCATAGATTATAAAGACCAGAATTACGGCCGTGTAAAACCCGCGTAATGTAATGGAAAACGGCCCGAATAATGTGCCCGGCCCGCGCATATGACAGGCCGGAGCTGCAAGGATCGGGCCCAGCGCCATGCCAATAAAAGTAAACAGCAAAATCAGGGTTGGAACAGCCCCTTGCACGGTCATTACCGCGTTGGCCCAGCTCAGGAATTTGAACGGGGTAGCATAGGCAAAGCCGGCCCAAAATACCAACCCGACAAAGCCGGCGTAAACAAAAACGATCAATAACACCCCAAGGACAAGACGCCAGATTTGTGGACACAGGCGGGCGGGGGCAACATAGGCTTGAAATTCAGGTGTTCGCATGGGGGAACCATTCAGGGTTGAGCGCAATAATAAACCGTTTAACTGGGTTTCAGTTTGATCATCAAGTAAATATTATTGGCTGAAAAATGTTCGGCCGTACGGGTTTTTTCGTTCAGGCGCTGATTTAAACGATAGCGTTTTCGTTTGCTCATCAGCGTTGCAATCGCGCGGTGCAAAAACCAGCGGGTTTTACGTTTGCTTTTGGCCAAAGCAGTATCGATCCGCGTCACCCCATGGCCCAGCACATTAAAAAATTCCTGCTCAAGATCAATCGAAGGGGCGACCGAACTGGTAATATCCTCTTGGGAAACCGTTGTCAGCGCCAGTTTGGCAAGGATCAACCGATAGTCGCCAATATGATGGCCCCCACCAACGGTCGAGCCGATTTCATGCGGCTTGAAGGTTTCCGACCGGAAACAATCCGAAACGATAATTTCGCCGCCTTCATCCAGATATTGCACAGCTTTTCCCAGCGCAATTTCCACCGGAATATATTGAAAGCTTTCGGAAAACAGGCAAAGATCAAATTTCTTATCCGTCTGCAAATCCTCGAACATGCATTCATGCACAACTGCCTTTGGCGCATTGGCGCGGCAACGTTCGGCCAAAAAGGCGCTGGGCACAACGATATCCACCTGATGGCCCAATTCCAGCAATTTACGCGCCGTTTCACCAGCCCCGCCGCCAATATCCAGAATGCGCAGTTTGCCTTTTGGCAGCAGCTTGAACAGCTTGGTCGTGTAGGCATCTTGCGCACGCCGCAGATTACCTGCCGTTACCTCCAGCCCGTCCCACAAACCATAATGCAGGTTTTCAGCACCGGTCAGCCAGTTGATAAAAGACAGGCCAACATCAAGGCCGATTGCGCGGGTATCTATTTTTTCTCTCATAAAAGACGGGTTAGCGAAAAGGCACGAGAATTTAAAGGCCTATCTGTTATCTGGCTTGCAAACCCCACCACAAAGACAGCACCAAACCCCGTTTCATATCAGGCCCCTGAATTCCCGAAATACCGTGGCATAAACATCGCGTTTAAACGGCACGATATTTACCAGTAATTCGTCAACGTCCATCCACATCCAGCGGGAAAATTCGGGTTTTTCCAGCGCAATATTTACCTGTTCATCACAGCCCTGAAAGCGCATTAAAAACCATTTCTGTTTTTGGCCCCGATAGCGGCCTTTCCAAATCTTGTCCAACAACTCAACCGGCAAATCATAGGTAACCCAGCCCTTGGTTTCAGCCTCGATATTCACCAAATCAGCTGAAACGCCGGTTTCCTCGGCCAATTCACGCAACGCCGCATCGCGGGGGGTTTCGCCTTTGTCAATGCCGCCTTGGGGCATCTGCCAAGCATCATTAATGCTGTCAAACCGTTGGCCGGCAAAAACCTGACCCGCCCCATTCACCAGCACAATGCCAGCATTTGGCCGGTAGGGAAGCTTTGCAATTTTTTCTGGTGTCATGTTCTAAATAGGGCCAGCGCGGTGGCTGGCCCCGTTCCTTTTATTTGTTATTTGTCAAGGCCGACAGCCCCTTCAGCAGATCAATCGCATAAGCAAGCTGCGAATCCTCGTCACGCAATTTGGCCGCATCTTCGGCTGCGGTGCGTTCTTCTTGGATCTGGCGGCGCTCGTCTTCGGTATAGCTGTCGTTGCTGATGCTGTCAGGCAAATCCGCCTCGAAACGACCAGAGGGGCGTTTGGTTTCATTTTCATCGTCTTTTGGTTCAGGCCGGATATATTCCACGATAATATCAGGCAAAACCCCAAGCCCTTGAATAGAGCGACCCGACGGGGTGTAATAACGCGCCGTGGTCAAGCGCATCGCGCCTTCACCTTTGACCGGCATAATGGTTTGAACCGATCCCTTGCCAAAACTTTTGGTGCCAACCACAACAGCGCGGCGGTGATCTTTTAGCGCACCTGCGACAATTTCCGAGGCCGAGGCCGAGCCGCCATTGATCAGCACAACAATCGGTTTGCCTTCGGTCAAATCGCCAGGTGATGCGTTGAACCGGTCACCGTCTTCGGGGTTGCGGCCACGGGTTGAAACGATTTCGCCAGCTTCCAGAAATGCGTCTGAAACCCGGATCGCCTGATTTAGTAAACCACCCGGATTGTTGCGTAAATCGATCACAAACCCGTTTACTTTTTCCATCCCGCCCAGCTCTTTGATGGATTCTTCCAGACCGGATTTCAAGTTGGTGTAGGTTTGATCGTTAAAGGTCGTTATCCGCGCAACCACGGTCTGGCCTTCGGTGCGCACCCGCACGGCCGTCAGTTTGATCGTGTCGCGGATGATCGAAATCTCCAGCGGCTCTTCTTCGGTTTCGCGTGCAATGGTGATGATAATTTCCGAACCAACCGGCCCGCGCATCTTTTCAACAGCCTCATCCAGACTCATGCCCAGCAGACTGTCGCCATCGACATGGGTAATGAAATCACCGGCCAGAACACCGGCGGCATGGGCAGGCGTGTCGTCAATCGGTGAAACCACTTTGACGAAACCTTCTTCCTGGGTCACTTCGATGCCAAGACCGCCAAATTCGCCACGGGTCTGCACCCGCATATCGTCAAAATCTTTCGGCGGCAAATAGCTGGAATGCGGATCAAGCGATGTCATCATGCCCTTGATCGCCGCCTCGATCAGATCGGCTTCGTCAACTTGGGTGACATATTGCGACCGGATCCGTTCAAACACATCGCCAAATAGATCAAGCTGGTGGTAAACCGATTTCTTGCTGGCCTCTTCCTGCGCAATCAGCGGCCCTGCAATATACGTGCTGGCCGCCAGCCCTGCCAAAGTTCCGACCAGCGCGGCCATAACGAATTTCTTCATAATATCCTATTCCCTATCAGTTCGATTGCGGTGCGAACCACGTTGCCGGATCCACAGGGTTTTTTCCATTTCTTAGCTCTATATAGAGCGTTTCTGAACGTGTAACACCACTGCCTTCATTTAAAAGCGATAAAAACTCACCATTATCAGGCGCATCTCCGCCCATCAGGCCCACAGGGGCACCAACAGACAGAACCTCGCCAATTTCCCCATATACACGATTAAGACCGGCAAGCACCAACAAATAACCGCTGGACGGCTCTAGAATCATCACATTTCCGTAGTCAAGCAGCGGACCGCGATACCGGATCGTGGCCGGCCACGGCGTAACAACGATTGCATGGGGACGTGTGGCAAGCAGCAAGCCGGGACGGCGCACACCGGCGGCGTCTGCTTCGTTAAAGCTGCGCAGCAGGGTGCCGTTAACCGGCATCGGCAGGATACCTTTGGCATTTTCAAAATCCGGCAGGTCAATTTGATGTTCGGGGGCTTCGGATATTTCCGCAAGCCCGCTGGCAAACCCCTCCAGCGTTTCGCTGCTTTCCAGCAGGATCGCGGTTTTTACAGGATCTTCGATAAATCGCATGGGCAGCTCGATGCGTTCGGACACGGCCTGTGATAATTGCGTACGGGCGTCCTGCACCTCTTTTAGACCGCCACGCAAAACATCGGCCGAACTTTGCTGCAAGGATTGTAGCAAGGCGACTTCTTCCAATTGTACACGCAATGCCGCGGCGCGTGCTTGCAGGGCCGGGGTGACTTCGGACAGGATCATGCCGGAACGTGCTGTGCCGATCGGGCCGGAAGGATGCAGCAATAACAATGGCGCCGAGGTCGCCTGCATGCTTTGCAAAACACCCAGCAAACGCGAAACCTCGTCGCTTTTGGCCTCAAATTCCAACTGCAAGGATCGCTCGCGAATTGCAACACGACGCATACCTTGACGCATCGCCACCAGCCCCGATTCATAGGCTTTGATCGTCTGGGTCAGGGCCGCAACCCTGTCGCTGGCCTGTTGGGCATCGCGCAAGGCAAGGCTGGCGGTATTTAGATGCGCCGCCGCGCGTTTGGCCAGATGCGCCGGATCGGTTTCAGCCGCAGCAGTGGTTACTGCCAGCCAAATTGCCAAAATGATGCCGCCGGTCAGTTTCATTTATCTATCAGGCTTTCGCCGGTCATTTCGGCAGGTTTTGGCAGGTTCATCAAATCCAGCAAGGTCGGGGCAAGGTCCGACAAACGGCCCTGATGCAGTTTCGCATTTTGCGGCCCACCCACCAAAACCACGGGCACAGGGTTCGTCGTGTGCGCGGTGTGGGGGCCACCGGTAACAGGGTCAATCATGGTTTCGCAATTGCCGTGATCCGCCGTGACAATCATCGCGCCGCCGGCTTTTTCCAGCGCATCCAGAACACGGCCAAGCCCCTGATCAACCGCTTCGCAGGCCTTGATTGCGGCCGGGATGCTGCCGGTGTGGCCAACCATATCGGGGTTGGCAAAATTGGTGACAATCAGATCATAACCAGCCTGAATAGCCTGCACAAACTGATCAGCCACTTCGCCTGCCGACATTTCCGGCTGCAAATCATAGGTCGCCACCTTGGGGCTTTGGGCCATATACCTGTCTTCGCCCTTTTCCGGCTGCTCTTTGCCGCCATTCAGAAAAAACGTCACATGCGGGTATTTTTCGGTTTCCGCCAGCCTGAACTGGCGCAAGCCCTGTTTGGCCACCCATTCACCCAGCGTATTTTTCAGAGCAATTTTGGGGAAAACCGTGGTCATATATTCGTTATGCGCATCGGAATACTGAACCATGCCCAGCAGAGCCGTAAATTTTCGCTGCGGCGCAACCTTAAAGCTGTCAAAGCCGTCCTGACCGATTGCCGCCAGAATTTCACGGGCACGATCCGCACGAAAATTCAGACAAAACAGCCCGTCACCATCCTGCACACCATCATATTCGCCAATCACTGTCGGTTTGATAAATTCATCGGTTTCATCACGGGCGTAAGATTGCGCAACAGCCATTTGGGCGGTTTTCGCGACCAATCCCTCGCCCTTGATCATCGCCTCATAGGCCAGCTGAACCCGTTCCCAGCGATTATCCCGATCCATGGCGTAATAACGGCCAATCACGGTGGCAATGCGGGCATTATCCGGCAGGTTAGCCGCTAAATCAGCGATAAAATCAGCCGCCGATTTTGGTGCCACGTCGCGACCGTCGGTCATGGCATGGATCACCACAGCAACACCGGCCTGCGCAATCACCTTGGCCGCCGCAATAATGTGGCTGATATGCCCATGCACCCCGCCATCAGAAACCAGCGCCATCAAATGCGCCGCCCCGCCACTGGCCTTTAGTGTGTTGATAAAACCCTGCAAAACATCATTCTTGGCAAATGATCCATCCTCGATGGCCAGATCAATCATACCCAGATCCATCGGCACCACACGACCCGCGCCGATATTGGTGTGACCGACCTCGGAATTGCCCATCTGTCCGCTGGGCAGGCCCACGTCAGGGCCGTGGGTGATAAGCTGGGACGCGGGTTGCTCGCGCATAATCCGGTCAAAATTAGGTGTATTGGCCAGCGCAGGCGCGTTGGCGTCATCCGCTTCACGAATGCCCCAACCATCAAGGATACATAAAACGACGGGTTTGGGTGTGGTCATGGCTGGCTCCTGTA
>DOHJ01000025.1:19689-22955 GCA_003535335.1 Paracoccaceae bacterium
CGCCCCAAGAACAAGTTCAAACCCGATGATACGGCCCCCCCGCCAGTATCGTCACGGCCCTGTATAATTGTTCGCTTAGCATGACCCGCGCCAGCATGTGCGGCCAGACCATTGCGCCAAATGATAGTTTGAAATCGGCCTGCGCGCGCAAGGATTTGGCAATCCCGTCCGCCCCGCCGATAACAAAGGCCAGATCCGAGCAACCCTGATCGCGCCAACCACCCAGTTTTGTGGCAAATTCCGGCGAAGACATCACGCGGCCGCGCTCATCCAGCGCGCAGATCAGTGCCCCTTTGGGAATGGCGCGAGCCAGCAAAGCCGCCTCGGCATCCATACCGCCGCCTTTTTTATCCTCGACCTCGTGAACGCTGACCGGGCCAAGACCAAGCGAGCGACCAGAGCGATCAAACCGCGTCAGATAATCGTCAATCAATTCACGTTCAGGGCCTGCCCGCAGACGGCCAACAACGCAAAGATGCACACGCATTAATCCGCGTCACCGGCTGGCCGCACCCCCTGCCAGAGCTTTTCTATCTGGTAAAATTCGCGTACTTCGGGACGGAAAATATGCACAATCACATCACCGGCATCCAGCAGAATCCAGTCGCCCTGCGCCCTGCCCTCAAGTTTCGGCATAATGGCAAATTCATGTTTTAGATCATCCGACAGCTTTTCAGCCATCGCCGTAACCTGGCGCGAAGAACGGCCCGAAACAACCACCATGTGATCGGCGATTTCCGATTTTCCCTTTAGGTCAATCGTCACCAGATCTTCGGCTTTGTTTTCGTCAAGTTGGGTTAAAATACGTTCAAGCAGGGCTTTGCTTGTAAACGTTTTGGCTGTGCTGGACAAACGCGTTTTCCTTTTGCGGCATTGGGTTATTTTCCTATTAGCACCAGTTTTTCCAAACCACAATGCACCACAATACGCAGCCCAACCTGTGCAATCGGCGCAACAATCTGAACTCGCTATGCTTTAGGGGCTTGCTTGCGCGGCTTTTGCGCCTTAATTTGGCGTAATGAAACGTATTTTCGACATTGACGACCATTCCTTCCTGCCATGGAGGTTTTATGGTCGGGGCCTGACGGTCACAGCCGGTCTATAAAGCCGGCCGATTTAACGCAGCCACACCCAAGCCATGTTAAACCTTTTGCGCAAAAAAGGCCCCCTCTATGACCGCCCCTGAAACACTTTATGATAAAATCTGGGATGCCCATGTTGCCCACCAAGGCGACGATGGAACCTGCCTTTTATACATCGACCGCCATTTGGTGCACGAAGTCACCAGCCCGCAAGCCTTTGAAGGTTTGCGCATGGCCGGTCGCAAGGTGCATGCGCCCGATAAAACCATTGCCGTGCCTGATCACAATATACCGACCACGCTGGACCGAACACAAGGCGAAGTGAAGAATGAAGAAAGCCGTATTCAGCTGGAAGCGCTGGATAAAAATGCCCGCGAATTCGGGGTGCATTATTACCCTGTGAACGACGTGCGCCAAGGTGTGGTGCATATTGTCGGCCCCGAACAGGGTTGGACATTGCCCGGCATGACCGTGGTTTGCGGCGACAGCCACACGGCTACCCACGGCGCATTCGGGTCATTGGCCCACGGCATTGGCACATCCGAGGTGGAACATGTTCTGGCCACCCAAACCCTGATTCAGGCCAAATCAAAAAATATGAAGGTGAAAATCACCGGAAAACTGGCCCCCGGCGTTACCCCAAAAGATGTGACCATGGCCGTGATTGCCCAAACCGGCACAGCCGGAGGCACTGGATATGTGATCGAATATTGCGGTCAGGTGATCCGCGATATGTCGATGGAAGGCCGGATGACGGTTTGCAATATGGCAATCGAGGGCGGCGCACGGGCCGGTTTGATTGCGCCTGATAAAATCACCTATGACTATGTCAAAGGCCGCCCGCACGCCCCCAAGGGCGCACAATGGGACATGGCGCTTGAGTGGTGGAAAACGCTTTATTCCGACGCTGATGCGCATTTTGACAAGGTTCTGGAGTTAAAAGGCGAAGACATTGCCCCGACGGTGACGTGGGGAACCTCGCCCGAAGATGCTTTGCCGATCACGGCAACCGTGCCGTTTCCAAGCGATTTCAAGGGTGACAAGATCGAGGCAGCGGCCCGATCGCTTGAATATATGGGCCTTGAGGCCGGTATGAAGCTAACCGACATCCAGATTGATGCGGTTTTCATCGGATCCTGCACAAATGGCCGGATCGAGGATTTTCGTGCGGCTGCTGAAATTTTACGCGGTAAAAAAATCAAGGACGGCGTGCGGGCAATGATTGTGCCCGGCTCGGGCCTTGTGCGATTGCAAGCCGAAGTCGAAGGTCTGGATAAAATATTTCTGGATGCCGGATTTGAATGGCGTCTGGCGGGCTGCTCTATGTGTCTGGCAATGAACCCGGATAAACTGGAACCGGGCGAGCGTTGTGCCTCGACCAGCAACCGTAATTTCGAGGGCCGTCAAGGGCGCGATAGCCGCACGCATCTGGTATCGCCTGCGATGGCCGCTGCGGCCGCAATCACCGGACATCTGACCGATGTTCGCGACATGCTGTAAGGGAGAGCGAGAATGGAAAAGTTCACGAAAATCACCGGTATCGCCGCCCCTATGCCGCTGATCAATATCGATACCGATATGATTATTCCGAAACAGTTTTTAAAAACCATCAAGCGTTCGGGCCTTGGCGTGAACCTGTTTGACGAAATGCGCTATAATAGCGACGGCAGCGAAAAACCGGATTTTGTGCTGAATAAACCCGCCTATCGAAACGCCGAAATCATTGTGGCCGGCGATAATTTCGGCTGTGGATCTTCGCGCGAACACGCGCCTTGGGCAATCAAGGATTTTGGAATTAATTGTGTGATTTCAACCAGTTTTGCCGATATATTTTTCAGCAACTGTTTTAAAAATGGCATCCTGCCGATTAAATTGCCGCAAGATCAGGTTAATATCCTGATGCAAGATGCTGAAAAAGGCGCGAACGCACGCATGAGTGTTGATCTGCAAGCACAGGAAATCACCTCATCAGATGGTCAGGTGATCAAATTTGATGTGGATAGCTTTAAGAAACATTGCCTGCTGGAAGGTTTGGATGACATCGGCCTGACCCAACAAAAAGCCGACAGCATTGCCAGTTTCGAAACAAAGCTGGCGCAAACCCGTCCCTGGATCTGACAAATTAGCGCCAGCATTCTAGCCAACCACAACATATGGGGTCCGATTTAGGTCGGGCCTTTTTTT
>DOHJ01000025.1:23355-25099 GCA_003535335.1 Paracoccaceae bacterium
CTTGCAGAAGTAAGTGAAAGAAGGCAGAAATTGGGCAAGAATGAGGCAAGCTGCCATAATTGGTGGCACAAATTTGGAACAAGGACACGGCATCGTACCGTTTCCGGCCAGTTTGAGGAAAAGATAGCAGTGGTTTCGCACCTATTAAAAGCGTTAGTTCGCGCATTTTTGGTATTGTTGGTAATTGCAATGCCCTCTGTGATGTTGCCCTCTGCCAATGTTGATACAAACGCGATTGTAGCACTGATTGCTCTGGTTGCAGCAGTTTTCACCTTTGTTGAATATTACTCCAAATACCCCAGCCTGGTCGAATTCCGCGATGCGCCGCCCTTTAACCGCGTGCGTTTTGCATCGTTATTATTCACGGTATTTTTGCTTTGCACCATTTTCCAAGGCCAGTTTGCGCCGACAACATTGACAAAATTTGTTGGTGCTATTGGCGCTCTCATCGGACATGTGATTGATTTTCCTTTTAGCCCCGTTAATCTGGTGGTTAACATGTTGCCTGAACATGCCAGCGCGAAAAGCGTAAACCTGATCCGCGCCGCCGCTGGAATTAGCTATCTGATTTCATTGCTGACACTGGCCGCCTTTTTGGTGCTGTTACGGCTGCAAGGCTGGCCATCGGCCGATACGCCGTTCAATGTCTGGGTGAATTTACCCACGTTTGACCCCAGTACCGGCAGTGATGTGGTTGCCCGCCTCCGGCGCGACGGCTATGTAAATATCATTCTGGGTTTTACTCTGCCTTTCCTGTTACCTCTCGCAATTGGTTCCGCTTCCAGACTGTTTACTCCGATTGCACTTGATTATCCTCAAACAATGGTGTGGACAATGACCATATGGGCATTTCTTCCAGTAAGTCTATTTATGCGCGGTATCGCCATGCGCCGGATCGCTTCCATGGTTCAGGAAAAGCGCAAGCGCACCGCGGCTTTGGCCGAAAGAAAAGGCTTTTCCTTGGCCTAAGCGCCTGCCTGATATCGGCTCTGCTTGCCAATTTTGCAGTCGCAGAATCCATCCGGATCGCCAGCTTTAACACCGAGCTTAAGCGTCGCGGTCCCGGCGTATTGCTGCGCGATATTCTAAGCGGAAAAGATCCGCAGGTAACGTCCGTTGCAAATATCATCAGCCGCATTTCGCCCGATATTTTGCTCATCAACGGGTTTGATTTTGATACCGGAAATGTGGCGCTTGCCTCTTTTGCCAATCTGCTGGCCAAAAATGGCACCCCGTATTCGCATTTATTTGCCTTGCGCCCAAACAGAGGCATGCGAACCGGGCTTGATATGGACGGCGACGGCAAAACCGGCACGCCGCGTGATGCTCAGGGTTACGGCGCGTTTCAAGGCCAGAACGGCATGGCAATTCTGTCGCGTTTTCCGATTGATCGCGACAATGTGCAAGATTTCTCTGCCATGCTCTGGGTCGATTTTCCCAACGCCTTGTTGCCCGAAATAGATGGCAAACCGTTTCCATCCAGCCAAGCCTTGAATGCGCAACGCTTATCGACAACCGGCCATTGGGTTGTGCCGATAACCCTGCCAGCCGGTACAATCAACCTGCTGGCATTTCACGCCACCCCGCCGGTTTTTGACGGCGATGAGGACCGCAACGGCAAGCGCAACCATGACGAGGTAACATTCTGGATCAGCTATCTGGATGGCAAGCTGCAAATACCGCCAATGCAAGGCCCGTTTGTCATTCTGGGCAATGCCAATCTGGACCCGCATGACGGGGATGG
>DOHJ01000020.1:0-926 GCA_003535335.1 Paracoccaceae bacterium
CGCCTTAAACGGCGGATAATCCGGCGTTTGCATTTAGAAAAAACTGCGCAAAAATCGGGGCGCTGGCGGCACCGATGGCGCGGGCATTGTCGCCGATACTGCCGGTTTTAATCTTGGGGCAGAGCAGGCCGCGGGTGTCCTGATCGAGCAGATAAACGCGCACGCGTTCCACAAGCCGGGCACGGACCGCCGGGGGAATGGCACCGTCAATCAAAATGGCCTCAAAGTCGATGACCGAGCAGATCGACAGGGCCGCTTTGGCCAGTTGTTGGGCGGTTTCGTTGACCCATGGGCCCACATATTGCTCCAGAGCGTCCCAATTTAGCGGCAAATCCCACAGCCGCTTTGGGTCGTGCCCTGCCTCAACCATCCGAACACGCCGAAACTGTTGCCGATTTTTCGCAAGACCACAACTCGCTGATAAACCGCGTTCAACATGTGCTTCATGCTTCACCGGCCTTGGTGCCGTTGATTGTGCTGGTGATGTCCATCGCTATTTTCGGCATTTTGTTGGGGGCCAAATTTTTCTCGCCCTTTGCGCTGACACTCATCCTGCAACAGGTTGCAATCGTCGGCATTGTTGGCGCGGCACAATCGCTGGTAATCCTGACGGCGGGCATTGATCTGTCGGTCGGGGCGATTATGGTGCTTAGCTCGGTGGTGATGGGACAAGTAACCTTTCGCTATGGGCTGCCGCCTGCCATCGGGGTTCTGGCCGGTTTGGCTTGCGGTACTTTTGTCGGATTTATCAACGGCTGGTTGGTTGCTCGGGTTAAATTGCCGCCGTTCATTGTGACGCTGGGCATGTGGCAGATCGTTTTGGCGAAAAAATCAAAATCGGCAGCGCTGTTTTTACCGTTGGAGTGATCTTTCTGGTGCTGCTGGTGCTATTTCTTAGCTATGTTTTGCGCCACACGGCCTATGGG
>DOHJ01000020.1:1279-4780 GCA_003535335.1 Paracoccaceae bacterium
ATCCCGAGGCGGCAGAGCTGGCCGCGCCTGAAGACAAAATCAAACATCTGCGCAGTTTTGGACCATCGGTGGTTATTTTGACCCATGGCGCAAGCGGTGCAAGCGGGTTTCCTGGCAATGGCGACAGGGTCGATGTGGCTGCTTGCAAGGTCGATATTGTCGACACTGTCGGGGCAGGTGATACATTTAATGCGGGTGTTTTAGCCAAGCTTGGCGGGCTAAATCTGCTTAGCAAACCGGCCTTGGCTGGCATCGGCTCTGGGCCAATTTCTCAGGCGCTGGAATATGGCTCGAAAGTTGCGGCCATAACTGTTTCACGTGCCGGCGCAAATCCGCCATGGAGCCATGAAATTACCAGCCGAAAATAAGCGCAGAACGGTTATGCTGCGGCAATGCTACAGGGTGTACGGGGCCTGAATGGATTACCTACCAATCTTTTTTAAAGGTCACAACCTTGCTTTGGGAAAGTCTGGGGAAGTAAGTCAAACCGGCCTTGTGCATGGCATCAAACACCGCCTGAATGCCGTCTTGGCCAATCCATTGCGGGTGCAGCTCCACCACAGCTGCGCGCAGACACGATAAATCCGTTGCCGGTAGCAGATTTGCCTCGGCTCCTTCGATATCGCAGACCAGAATTGTGGGTTTGAGGTCTTTAAACAAGGTGTTGATGTTCATCACCTCGACCTTTTCGGTTGAAACAATGCCGCCGTGTTTATCGCCTACGTTATCCTCAAGCGAGGAGGCCGAAAATTCGCCGCGGACATAAAAATTAACCGGTGGACCTTTGCGCGGCCCAAGCACGGCATTGATGACCTCGACATTGCTCACATCATTGGCTTCGTGAACCGCCTTGATATGCGGGATCAGGCCCGGGTTTGCCTCGACTGCGACCACCTTTTTGGCACCTTTGCGCTTGGCAATAACCGTGGACATAAACCCGATACCGGCACCGATTTCGATCACCGTATCTTCGGGGCGCACGATCTTCATGATCGCTTCAAATTCCTTGATTTCATAATTTCCAGTGCGCAACAGGCGGCGCTGTTTCTGGGTGATGAATTTCGGATTATTCGGCATCCGGATACCGCGCGATCTGATGTATTGGGGGGGGGATTTGACGTCACTCATAACTAACTCTCCATATCCAGCGCCAAGGAATATGCCACGCGTTCCATTGCCGACATTTTGATATCCAGCGCCTGTTTGTACAGGTCTGAAAATTCGTCCATCTTGTGTAATTCAGCAGCTTTGGCACGGTGCCAATCCTGCGCCTTGCCGTGCCATTTTCGCAGCGTGTCATCTTGCAATAACGTATCCAGCTCGGCACGGGTTCGGGTGGTGTTGCGCTGGATGGTAATGTCTTTGTGGTCATTCCAGTCCATCCGCACCCAGTAATTGATGCCGATTGAGCGATCCACATGCAGGGCACGGCCGCGCTGGCGTTTGATCAGGTAACTTTCGGCCGATCGCAAGGCATAATGGTTTAGCTGGATCAGGTCATAACCGATGGTGGCCTTGGAGCTGCGCCAGCCTTTTTCCTTAACATCATTGCCCATCGGCAACCCCGACCCATTGACCCATTTCACCCGGCCACGTGCATTATCAAATAGTTTATTGGGCCGATGGCAGCTGAATTTGGCATATGCACCATCATTTTTAAACATGGTTTTAAAGCCCCAGACCGTGTGGGGTTTCGGGCAAAATTTAGGCGCGGCATGATCAAATTGTTCGATCACCATTTTATCATCATTTAACTGAACCACATCATTATGGCCAAACAAACGCCATGTCATCGCAAGCGCGGTTGCATCGGGAATGCGGGCAAACAGATCGTCCAGCGTGCCATTGCCGCAACGGATATTCATAAATTCATCCACATCAATATGGGCGATCCAGTCGGCGTTTTTAATCACGTTTTCTTTTAGGGATGTGTTCAGGGCGTGCTGCTGGGGCGAATTGCCTTTCCAGACGTCATTATTGCGATGTTGAACAATGCCCATTTCCTGCAAACGGTCCAGAATCTCACTGGTGCCGTCAGAACAATCATTGGTGTAAATTATAAAATTATCCACCCCGATTGCACGGTGATAGGCGACCCATTCAACGATATAAGGGCCTTCGTTTTTCATGCAGCCAACGACCACATTGCCGCTGCTGCCCTTTTTCAATTTGCGCGGCTTGATCGGTTTATAGGCGGGGTGATCGGTTATTTCATCGACGCGCCCGATCCGGTTATGCGGGGCAAACGCGCCGCCTTTCATCCGGTTGTAATTTTCCATCGCTTGTGGGTTCATCAGCTTTTTGGCCGTTTCCGACAAGTCCAGTTCGGGTATTTCAATGCTGGCCTTGCGAGCGGATTTTCGGGCTTCAACCGTGGCTTTTTCAATCCTTGGCATAAAGGCCGCCAGATATTGGGTTGCACGAAAACCAAACTCCGGATCGGCCTCTTGCCAGCCAGTTTTTGAGGGGTCCGGCTTTAGGCAGTCGGCCGTCAGGGCAGGGTGCTGCTTTAACAACGCCTTGTTGCCGGCCGCAAAGGTTCCCGACAGGGCGCAAAACTGGCCCGGATCCAGCGCATCACCGGCAATTGCAACTTCGCGCAGCAGCTGACGCCACAATTTGCGCGGGATCACACAGCCGGATTTCAGCAGTTTAGCCATGGCCTCATTCATCAAACGCCCACGCGTCAGGCTGGCTGCCGAAGGCTGTCCGGCAGGTTTGGCGCTGTCGGATTTGCCGATGTTTTGCTTGATGCCAAAACAGGCGCGGATTTCATCAGTGACTTTGCGCGAGTTGAACAGATCGGCGTCATAGGGGCGCAAAATTACGCGGCCCTTGCCAAACACCGCTTGCCACTGATCCACCAAAGCGGCGTAATCCAGCCAGAACGGCGGGGCCTGCATTTCGGCAAACTGGTTGGCGGCGGGGTTTTGCGGCTCGCGCAGAGCAAGCGCGGTTTTGCGCCAGTTTGGCTTGCTGCTGATCCCAAGCTCGACTTCAGCTGATTTGGTGCGGCCCAAATAAATTTGCTCGGCATAGTGTTTACAAAAAACCCGGGCCTGCTCGTCCACATGGGCGATGATGCGGATATCGTCAGACAGGGGCAGCAACATGGATTTCAGGCGCTGCAACTCGCTATCGGTGCGCAGACCGGATGAAAACTGAATGGCTGACAGGATCAGGATGTCGGGATTTGTCTTGGCAACCTCGGCCGCCAAATCGGCGCTTACGGCGCGGGCAAGGGCGGCCTGTTTGTCAGGGTTGGAAAACCCGCGAAAGAAACGCAAAGGATCGATATGGTCGGGGTCGGTTGCAGCCATGAACAAACGGGTGTGGTTCTTGCCGCCGGGGCTTTTGGCAAATAGCACCCCCTTGTTGCTCAGCTGGCCGCGTTTTTCTTCCAGAACCGACTGGATCCGCTCGGCTCCGCAATGCTCCAGCCCGATATGAATATATATCCGCATTATGATTTGCCCTCATTGGTCTTCGGGTTGGCACCCG
>DOHJ01000020.1:5128-5884 GCA_003535335.1 Paracoccaceae bacterium
CATCGGGTTGGCGTTGGCAATGCCCCACCACGGTAAATCCACGCCCAAAAATGTGCTGATCTTTTCTTGCGCGTTCGTGTCCTCGACATCGTATTCTAAAAAATTATCAGATTTATCAAAGACTTTTCGGCAAAAGCTATAGTGCCCTTCGATCCAGCGAATGCGTTGCGCATCATTGCTGCCGTAGCCTTCGGGCAGGCCCGGAATCGCGTTGTCAGGCAGGCGGCGGCGGCCCAGATTTGACCAGCGTTGCATCGAATCCGATAATTTGGCCGGATCACGGTGGGTCAGGATAAATTTGGCGCCTTTATGCTGCTTGGCAATGGCGCCAAGCAGCCCCCAATCGGTTTGCGGCCACAGGTTAAGCCCGTCGCGCACAATGTCGATTTCGGTGAAGGCGTTGAATTCATTCATCATCGCCAGCGGATCACCGGTTTCGAAATAGGACTGATACATCAACTTTCCAACAAAGCAGCGTTTTAATTGTTTGTTATCAGTCTGATGCGGTCGTATCTTCCAGTCGGCAACCTTGAAACCCGCCTGTTTCAAAGCCTCACCCAAGGTGGTGGTTCCCGATTTTGGCAGGCCAAGATTTATTACTTTAAGTTCATCCGGTATTTTATTGATTTTACTCATGAAATAGCCTCGATGATCTCAAGTTCGGCCGGAGATTCCTTGGGGGCGCTTTGCAGCTGTTTTCGCAAGATCACATAGTCATCCTGTTGCATTAATCTGGCCAGTGTTTCGCGGTGGCGC
>DOHJ01000022.1:0-5500 GCA_003535335.1 Paracoccaceae bacterium
CAGGTGACGCGCTCACTCAAAAGAGGCAGGATCCAGCGCGGTTTTCGCTTGAATTGATGAAAAATTCTTGCAGCCTGCTTTTTGTGTTAAACTTGGTGTCAATAAAAACAACAATAAAAGGCAGACTAAAATGCAGATCAAACACTGGCTACTTGCGGTATTGCTTATTGCCCCGCTTTCGGCATGTCTGGACAATGATGTCGAACGTGCGGCCGCTGGTGCGGTTGCAGGTGCGGTTATTTCCGATGTCACAAATGGCAGCGTCCTTACCGGTGCGCTCATTGGTGCAGGCGCCGGCGCATTATGCGACGACGTTAAACTGTGCAAGCCGTCCCGCTAAGAAAACCAACACCCTGAATACCATTGATGAAACAGCCATCGCAGCCTTTGGGCCGCGGTGGTTTTTGTCTGTAAATGCGGCCAGTCATTTTGCATTTTGCGCGATTTTGGCTGTTTATGGCGCATTTTGCCGGATTAATAATTGTGCAAAAAGCACGGAACAAGTTGAGAAAGGCCTGTTAGATGTTCAATAAGATACTGATTGCCAACCGGGGTGAAATTGCCTGTCGGGTGATAAAATCGGCCCAGAAGATGGGCATCAAAACAGTTGCAATTTATTCGGATGCCGACAAATCTGCCTTGCATGTAAAAATGGCGGATGAGGCGGTGCATATCGGTGCATCACCGGCCTCGCAATCGTATATCGTGATTGACAAGGTGATGGATGCAATCCGCCAGACCGGCGCGCAAGCCGTGCACCCTGGTTATGGATTCCTTAGCGAAAACAAACTGTTCGCCGAGGCTCTTGAAGCAGAGGGCGTTGCTTTTGTCGGCCCTCCTGCCGGTGCGATCGAAAGCATGGGCGATAAAATCACCAGTAAAAAAATCGCCAAAGAGGCCGGGGTTTCTACCGTGCCCGGTTACATGGGTGAAATTGTCGATGCGGATGAGGCGGTAAAAATTTCCAATGAAATCGGCTATCCGGTGATGATCAAGGCATCCGCTGGCGGCGGCGGCAAAGGCATGCGAATTTCGTGGAATGACGACGAAACCCGCGAGGGGTTTGCAAGCTCCAAACGCGAGGCTGCCAGCAGTTTTGGCGATGACCGGATGTTTATTGAAAAATTCATCACGCAACCGCGCCACATCGAAATTCAGGTGCTGGCCGACAGCCATGGCAATTGCATTTATCTGAACGAGCGCGAATGCTCGATCCAGCGGCGCAATCAAAAAGTCATCGAAGAAGCGCCAAGCCCGTTTTTAGACAAGGCCACCCGCAAAAAAATGGGCGAGGAGGCCGTGGCCTTGGCAAAGGCCGTGGATTACGCCAGTGCCGGCACGGTTGAATTTATTGTCGATAGCGAGCGCAACTTTTATTTCC
This sequence comes from Paracoccaceae bacterium, assembly GCA_003535335.1. Lineage (GTDB taxonomy): Bacteria > Pseudomonadota > Alphaproteobacteria > Rhodobacterales > Rhodobacteraceae > Profundibacter. The sequence continues at coordinate 1,382 of DOHJ01000022.1, forward strand.
TTGAAATGAACACCCGTTTGCAAGTGGAACACCCCGTGACCGAACTGATCACCGGTGTTGATCTGGTCGAGCAGATGATCCGGGTTGCGGATGGTGAAAAACTGAGCATTGCGCAAAAAGACGTGCAGATAAACGGCTGGGCCATGGAAAGCCGGCTTTACGCCGAAGATCCGTACCGCAATTTTTTGCCCTCGATTGGCCGGCTAACCACCTATCGCCCGCCAGAGGAAATCAGCACGCCAACCAAAGTCGTGCGCAATGACACCGGCGTTTTTGAGGGCGGCGAGATTTCGATGTATTATGACCCGATGATTGCCAAACTGTGCACTTGGGCACCAACGCGGGCGGAATCGATCGAGGCCATGCGCGTGGCTCTGGACAGTTTCCAGATCGAAGGCATCGGCCACAACCTGCCGTTTTTATCGGCCGTGATGGACCATGAAAAATTCACCTCGGGCAACATAACCACGGCTTTTATCGAAGAAGAATTTCCCGACGGCTTTGACGGGGTTCAGCTGCCGGAGGATATGCTTAAACGCGTTGCGGCTTCGGCGGCGGCGATGTACCGGGTGGCCGAAATACGGCGCACGCGGGTTTCGGGGCGCATGGACAATCATGAACGCAAGGTTGGCAAGAATTGGGTTGTGACATTGCAAGACCAAAGCTTTGCCGTGACGGTAAATGCCGATCCGATGGGGGCTACGGTTGGCTTTGAAGACGGCAGCAGTTTACGGGTTGCATCCGATTGGGTGCCGGGCAAAACGCTGGCCGTGCTGGATGTTGATGGCTCGGATCTGGTGCTGAAAACCGGCAAAATACCCGGCGGTTTCCGGATGCGCCTGCGTGGGGCTGATCTGAAAGTCTACGTGCGCAGCCCGCGTCAGGCAGAATTGGCCAAGCTGATGCTGGAAAAACTGCCGGCGGATACCTCGAAATTGTTGCTGTGCCCGATGCCGGGGCTGATTGTTTCGGTGGCCGTTTCTGTCGGTGACGAAGTGCAGGAAGGTCAGGCGCTTTGTACGGTCGAGGCGATGAAAATGGAAAATATCCTGCGGGCGGAAAAGAAAACAGTGGTGACAAAAATAAATGCGGCTGCGGGCGATAATCTGGCCGTGGACGATGTGATTATGGAGTTTGAATGACCGCGTCTCCGCTTAAATATGTGCGGATGGGTAATCTTGTTCAAATTTTACCCACCCCGCACGACTTTAACTCTTTGCTCATGGTGGGCCTCTAATGTTGGCGGCAAGATACCATTTTCAGGCTGCGTATGCGGCCCTTGTTGGCGGAGTTTTATCTATAGTGGACGTGATCCTGCATTTAGGGGCCCATCGTACGGGCACAACAACCCTGCAGGTTTATCTGGAAAACAACCGTGACAATTTGAATGAAATTGGTACAGAATTTTGGGGACCAAACCGCACCCGATCCGGTCTGTTTTCCGGCTTGATCAAAAAACCGGCCGAAATCAGCCATGATGCGGTGCTGCGGGGTGAACGGTCCTGCGGCTTAATCCGGATGGAGCTGGACCGGCTCGCCAGATCGGATGTGAAATCCTTGATTGTCAGCGAAGAAAACATGATTGGTGCGATGGCGAATAATCTGGCACATTCCAAGCTTTATGCCGATGCAAAGCCGAGGTTGGCACGGTTTCAGGCTGCTTTTGGCGAACGATGCAAGCGTGTGGCCATTTCGGTGCGCGCATACGATAAATATTGGACATCTGTTTTAGCCTATATGCTTGTCAGGGGTCGGGAAATGCCTGATACAGCAATGCTTGACCGGCTGGTTACCCAACCGCGCCGTTGGCGTGACATTATCCAAGAGACCGCAGCGGTTTTCCCGCGTGCTGAACTGGTTGTCTGGCCATTCGAGGGGCTGATCGGACAGGTCGATGCCCAATTGGCTGTACTTAACGGTGGCGCTGTGCCTCCGAGTATGCGCGAACGTGGCAAGTGGCACAATGCTTCTGCGGGGCCGGATAAAATGCGTCAGGTTTTGCAAGATCGCGGCGAATTGATTGATATGCCTATAATGTCTGCAAATGATACACGCTGGCAGCCTTTTGGCAGTAATCATTTGGCGGCATTCAGAGAACAATACGAGGAAGATATCGCCTGGTTGCGCAGCGGCGCTGACGGCATTGCGACTTATGTGGAAAATAGTGTTGGTGGAGCAGCAGGGATACATCTGCGCCCACCAGCCAACCAAAGAGGACAAATCAATGACCCAGAAGAAAGAAGCGTGGGCTAAGCGGGCTGAAAAAGAGCTGCGCGGGCGGCCATTGGCGGATCTGGACTGGCAAACACCGGAAGGCATTGTGGTGCAGCCGGTTTACACCGCAGAAGACATCAAGGCGCTGCAACATATGGGCTCCATGCCCGGCGAAGCGCCATTTACCCGTGGGCCGCGCTCTACCATGTACACGGGCCGGCCATGGACAATCCGCCAATACGCTGGGTTTTCAACGGCCGAGGAAAGCAACGCCTTTTATCGCCGTGGACTGGCCGCAGGGCAACAAGGGGTGTCGGTTGCCTTTGATCTGGCCACGCACCGCGGCTATGACAGCGATCATCCGCGCGTGGTTGGGGATGTGGGCAAGGCGGGTGTGGCGATTGATTCTGTCGAGGATATGAAAATCCTTTTTGGCGGCATCCCCTTGGAAAAAGTTAGCGTTTCCATGACGATGAATGGCGCGGTTATACCTGTTTTGGCCAGCTTTATTGTGGCGGGTGAGGAACAGGGCGTTGATCGGGCTGCTTTGTCGGGAACCATTCAAAATGATGTGCTAAAAGAATTTATGGTGCGAAATACCTATATTTATCCGCCCGAACCCAGCATGAGGATCGTTGCGGATATCATTGAATTTACATCAAAAAACATGCCTAAGTTTAATTCAATTTCGATTTCGGGCTATCATATGCAAGAAGCCGGTGCCAATTTGGTACAGGAACTGGCCTTCACCTTGGCCGATGGCCGTGAATATGTGCGCACCGCACTTGATCGGGGCATGGATGTGGATGCCTTTGCCGGCCGGCTGTCGTTTTTCTTTGCCATCGGGATGAATTTTTTCATGGAAGCGGCCAAACTGCGCGCCGCACGTTTTTTGTGGCACCGGATCATGAGCGAGTTTAATCCGAAGCAGGAAAAATCCCTGATGCTGCGCACCCATTGCCAGACATCCGGCGTGTCTTTGCAAGAACAGGACCCCTATAATAATGTGGTGCGCACGGCCTATGAGGCCATGTCAGCCGTTTTGGGCGGCACCCAATCGCTGCACACCAACGCGTTTGACGAAGCAATCGCGCTGCCGACCGATTTTTCGGCCCGCATTGCCCGCAACACCCAGTTGATTTTGCAAAATGAAACCGGTGTTACCAATGTTATTGATCCGCTGGCTGGATCCTATTACGTGGAAAAACTGACCGCTGATATGGTGGACGAGGCTTGGAAAATAATTTGTGAAGTGGACGATCTGGGCGGTATGACCAAGGCTGTGGCGTCGGGCATGCCCAAATTGCGCATCGAGGAAGCGGCCGCGCGGCGTCAGGCGGCGGTTGATCGTGGTGACGAGGTGGTTGTCGGGGTTAATAAATTCAGACTGGAAAAAGAGGACGAGATTGATATTCTGGATGTGGATAATGTTGCAGTGCGTGAAAGTCAGGTGGCGCGGTTGGCCAAAATTCGCAAAACCCGTGATCCGGTGGTGTGTGATGCAGCCCTGAAGGCACTGGAAGGTGCCGCTGCATCGGGGCAGGGCAATTTGTTGGAAATCGCGATTGATGCTGCGCGTGCGCGGGCAACGGTGGGGGAAATCAGTATGGCACTGGAAAAAACATTTGGACGTCACCGGGCCGAGGTGAAAACGCTGGCCGGTGTTTATGGTGCAGCTTATGAAGGTGACGATGGTTTTGCCATGATCCAGAAATCTGTTGAGGATTTTGCCAAAGACGAGGGGCGGCGCCCGCGTATGTTGGTGGTTAAGATGGGGCAGGATGGCCATGATCGCGGGGCCAAGGTGATTGCCACTGCATTTGCCGATATCGGCTTTGATGTGGATGTCGGGCCGTTATTTCAGACACCGGAAGAGGCCGCACAGGATGCGGTGGACAATGACGT
>DOHJ01000022.1:5894-17540 GCA_003535335.1 Paracoccaceae bacterium
TTCAGGAACTGAAAGCGGCCGGTGCCGAAGATATCATTGTAATTTGCGGCGGGGTCATTCCGCAGCAAGACTATGATTTTCTTTATAAATCAGGGGTGAAAGCCATATTTGGCCCCGGAACCAATATACCGAAAGCCGCGCAGGATATTTTACAGATTTTGCGCGATCGCAAAGCCTAACTGTTTTTTAGCGCTGCCGCGCGGGCAGGTATTTTAAGCAAGAAGAAGAGGGTGAAAATGCTGCAACTTGATCATATCGCGGTGATTGCCGGCAATCTGGCTGATGGTGTGTCTATGGTCGAGGCGGCACTTGGGGTGGAAATGGCCGGCGGCGGAGAGCATCCGGTGACAGGCACCCATAACCGGCTGTTGCGTTTGGGTGATGTTTATCTGGAAGTGATCGCGATTAATCCGGCGGCCCCTGCGCCAAAGCAACCCCGCTGGTTTGATCTGGATAATATGGCCGGGCCGCCGCGTTTGGCCAACTGGATTGTGCGCAGTGATGATCTGGATGCGGATTTTGCGGTTGCGCCTGACGGGATGGGGGCGATTGTGGATCTCAGTCGGGGGGATTTGCGTTGGCGGATGACCAAATCGGCCGATGGCCGGCAGCCGCTGGGCAATGCCTATCCGGCGATGTTGCAATGGCAGGATAAAAAGGCGGTTGATTTATTACCCGATTCGGGCTGCCGTTTGCTGGGCTTTGAAATCGCGCATCCCTTAGCTGCGGATTTAAATCGGGCCTTGGCTGGAAGTCTTACCGATAGTCGGGTTATGATTAAACAAAGCGACCGTGTTTCTTTTAGGGCTGAAATCCAGACACCAAACGGGGTTCGCCGACTGATATAAGGGAAATGCATGTTCGAGCTTGATCATCTGACCGTTTGCGCCAACAGTCTGCAAGAGGGTGTGGCATATGTTGAGGATGCATTAGGTGTTGCGCTTACGGCTGGTGGTGAACATCAATCAATGGGCACCCATAACTGCCTTCTTGCGCTGGATGATGTCTATCTGGAAGTGATCTCGATCAATCCGGCGGCCCCTGCGCCAGATCATCCACGCTGGTTTGATCTGGATAATTTTAGCGGACCACCGCGCATTACAAACTGGGCTTGCAAACTGGATATCCTGCGCAGCGGCATTGCCGTCAGCCCGGATGGAATGGATAATATCCTGTCGCTTGCCCTTGGTGATCTTAGCTGGTGGATGGCCGTCCCAAAAGATGGCAAGCTGCCTTATGACAATGCCTATCCGGCCCTGATCGAGTGGCGTGGTTATCTGCATCCGATTGATATTTTGCCCTCGCGGGCCTGCCGGTTACACAGTCTTGAGCTGATCCATCCCCATGCCATGCATTTAAATCATGTCTTGTCGCATCTTCTGGATGAAAAACGCCTGACAATCCAACGCGGTGATATCGTGAAATTTCGGGCTAAAATTGAAACGCCGCATGGTTTGCGGGTTCTGGAATGAAATGATGGCCTGACAAGCTGATTAATTCCCGTTAACATTACCGGCATGTCGTTATGGAGCCGAATTGCTGATGCCCTGTCGGCCCTTGCCAAAGGCGAGGGTCTGTCTGCGGTATTTGATTATTTGCGCACCCCGCCAGAACAAAGCGTCGGATTTACCATCGCGGTGATTGCGCTGGGGGCCAAGATGGCCAAAGCCGACGGTTTGGTCACCCGCGACGAGGTTACGGCCTTTCGCGAGGTTTTCACCATTCCGCCGCAAGAAGAGGCAAATGCAGCGCGGATTTTCAATATGGCCCGTCAGGACGTGGCCGGTTTTGAAGAATATGCAAAGCGGATCAAGGCTATGTTTGGCGAGCGGCGCGAGGTGTTGCATGATTTGATGGAAGGCTTGTTTCATATCGCGTTGGCCGATGGCGAATATCACCCGAAAGAGCATGATTTTCTGGACCGTGTCCGCCAGATTTTTGGCCTGCAAGACCGTGAATTTCGCGCCATGCGGGCGCAATTTGTTGCCGGTACGGTGGCGGATCCTTATGATGTGTTGGGGGTTGATCCTGATGCCCGGTTTGAAGAAATCAAAGCCGCTTATAAGGCGCTTGTGCGACAAACCCACCCAGACAGAATGCGCGCCCGTGGTGTTCCGGACGAGGCATTAAAGCTGGCCGAGGGGCGATTGATTGCGATCAATAATGCATGGGATGAAATCAGCAAGGTCAAGGTCTGATGCGGATTGCCACGTATAATGTGGAATGGTTTGATGCGTTGTTTGATCCGGATGGCAACCTGTTGCTGGATGACAAATGGTCGCGCCGTCGTGATGTTACACGTGTGCAACAGCTTGAGGCCATTGCGCAGGTATTCAAGGCCATGAATGCGGATGTGGTGATGGTGATCGAGGCACCTGATAGCAGCCGCAGCCGCGATAGTGCAAAGGCGTTGGAGAAGTTTTCCGCACATTTCGGGCTGCGAACACGAAAAGCATTGATGGGCTATGAAAATGACACCCAGCAGGAAATTACCCTGCTGTATGACCCCGATCTTGCCCGTGTCCAGCATGATCCAGTGGGCGCGGAAACCGGCAAGAAAGGCGGCCATGATGCGCCACGATTTGACGGGGTTTTCCGCCGTGATCTGGATGTCGATGCAACGCCGGAATTGATCACATTTTCCAAACCGCCGCTTGAGGTGGCACTGAAAACCAAGGCAGGAAATGCGGTGCGCCTGATTGGTGTCCACATCAAATCCAAGGCCCCGCACGGTGCCAACGGAAAAGCCGAGGTGATGCGCAAGGCCATTGCCAACCGGCGCAAGCAGATGGCGCAATGTATCTGGTTGCGCATGCGGGTGCAGCAACATCTGGATGCAGGCCAATCCGTTATGGTGCTGGGCGATTTTAACGATGGCCCCGGTCTGGATGAATATGAAAAACTGTTTGGTCGTTCCAGCGTTGAAATTGTGCTGGGTGAAAACGGGCAGGATCGTTTGTATGACCCGCATGCCGAAATGATCCTGAAACGCAAACTGGGTGCCAAGCCATCCAGTTCCCGGTTTTTTCTGCGGCAGGAAAAACGTTATTTATCTGTGTTGCTGGACTACATTATGGTGTCCGCTGATTTAAAGGCGCTTGAACCGGCATGGCGTATTTGGCATCCGTTTGACGATCCGGACTGCTATCACCAGCCTGATTTGCGCGAATCTTTGCTTATGGCTTCGGATCATTTCCCGGTTTCGATTGATATTGAGTTCTGACCTTATAATTTGCTGTAAGATGCCCTATATTCGCAGTATGAAACATTTAACAGCATTCACGCTTGCCGTCTGTTTGGTCGTGTCGCCGGTCTTGGCCGAAGATAACAGGCCGCAGGAAAAATCTGAAACTGGCGAAGGTCTGAGCCTGATGGAAGAGGGCGCAAAAATGTTGCTTCGCGGCCTGCTGTCCGAGATGGAGCCGGCTGTGAAAGATTTGCGTGGCATGGCCGAAAACATGTTACCGTTTGTCGAGGATTTGCAGGGCAAGCTGGGCGATCTCAGTAATTTTCATATGCCCGAGGTTCTGCCCAACGGCGATATCATCATCCGGCGCAAGGTGCCTTTGACAATTGAGCCAAAGGATGAGGCCGAGATCGAACTATAAGGTCTGAAACAGCGCTGCCGGAGCTTTTTACTTGCGCAAATTCAGGATCTGCACTTCGGTCTCCAGACTTGCGGCCAGCGACATGAATCGCGCCTCGGCCACTTCGCCAAACAGGCCACGTGCCTTTTCGCCCAGCCGCAATTCCAGCTGTTTTTTCTTGGGATAATAGCGCAAATCCGCCAGATCGTTAATGGCGTCCATGGTCAACATCGCCCCAAAACGAATTGCCTTGCCGACAACCTCGGCCTGTTGCGCGTCCTTTTCGTCCAGCAATTCCACCAGCGGTTCAAACCGGGTGCCATTACGGCCGTTTTTATAACGATGCAGCAGGGCCAGCCCTAAAAACACCCGTTCGCGGTGACGCAGCCCGCCCAGATTGGCACGGGTGGCATTATCAAAACAGACTTCGGCGCGGTAATCAGGATGGGCGCGCCAAGTCACATCGTGCAGTAAACAGGTCGCACGGATCAGGCGTTTTCGATCATCATTTGCGCCTTTGAACAGTGGAATGATGAATTTATAAAGTTTTCGACCAAAGCCGGGCCAGCGCGCGTCCTTGTCTTCGGCATAACGACAGGCTTCGATCAGCGGGTCACGATCGCGCAGTTGCTGGGGCATTTGTTCATAGAGCATGCCTTCGCGAATGCCATAAGCCGAAATAGCAATTTCGCGCGGCTTGAATTTGCGCACCACACGTTTCAAAATCTCGCAAGCAGTGTGAATTAAAACAATACGCGATGTCGAAATTCCGGACCGTTTCTGTAGATCATCCAAATCATGTTCGTTTATCCATTTTACCGTTTGCATCACCGATCTGGGGGTCATGCGGTATTCATGCAGCACCGTTAGGGGATAATTCCGGCGCAGCATGTCCAGCTTGGCAATTGCCCGCCAAGAGCCGCCCACCAGAAACAGGCGCTGCTTTTCAACCGGAATTTGGCTAAACATCTGGTCCAGAATGGCATTGATATGGTTTTTAAGGCCTTTTTTGCCGCCCTTGATATTGCTTAATTTCAGCGGTCCCAGTGGCGAAGTGATGCAGCGGCCAACCTGACCGTCGGAAACTTCGGCCAGCTCCATCGAGGAGCCGCCGATATCACAAACCAGACCTTTTGCCGTGGGCCAGCCCAGTAATACGCCTTGGGAGGTTAACCGTGCCTCTTCGGCACCATCGATTACATAAAGCTCAAGACCGGTTTCGCGCAACACATCGGCGCAAAAATCCGGCCCGTCATCGGCGTCGCGCACAGCCGCGGTGGCAACGGCCGTTAATGGCGGGATGCCCATATCTTCGGCCAGTAATTGAAACCGGCGGATCGCGGCCAAGGCCCGGATGCGACCTTTGGGATTTAAATTTCCGGTTTCTGGCAGACCAGCGCCCAGCCCGCACATGATTTTTTCGTTGTAAAAATAGGCCGGGCTACGCGCTGCCCCGTCAAACACCACCAGCCGGACCGAGTTCGAACCGACATCAACCACGCCAACCCGCGCCAAGGCCCGCGTGGCCGGATCATTAAACAAAGGCCGGCCAAACGGGCCCCATTCATCAAACTGTGGGTCCATGTTTTATTCCTTTGTGTGGGTTAATTCCGGCACATCGGCCGCACCTGCCTTGCCGCGTCCCGAAAGCGACGGGTTTTCCATGAAAAAACGGTGGCAATTAAACGGTTGCGCATCATCAGCGATTTTCGGGCGCTCAAAGGTTCCATCACCGGATAAAATCCAGCTTTGGGCCTCATCCGCCAGATTTGCCGCCATGATCTGGCCCATGATTTGTGCCTTGACGGTGGCATTGGTGGCCTGCACCAGCGTTTCAACCCGACGGTTCAGATTGCGCCCCATCCAGTCGGCCGAGGAAAAATAAACCTTGGCTTTTTTGGCCGGCAAACCATAGCCATTGCCAAAACAAACAATACGCGAGTGCTCCAAAAACCGCCCGACGATGGATTTAACCCGGATATTTTCGGACAATCCCTTGATACCGGGACGCAAACAACAAATGCCGCGAATAACCAGGCTGATTTTCACGCCGGCATCAGAAGCGCCATAAAGTGCGTCAATCACATCGGGTTCCACCAGCGAATTCATCTTGGCCCAGATTTCGGCGGGCTCGCCATTTCTGGCAAACTCTGCCTCGCGGTTGATGTTGGCAAGCAGGGTAGATTTCAGGTTAAGCGGCGCAATCGCCAGATTTTCCAGCGCTTCGGGTTGGGCATAGCCAGACAGGTAATTGAAAACCTTGGTCGCATCGCGCCCCAAGGCAGAACGGCAACTAAATAGCGAAAGATCGGTGTAAATCCGTGCTGTAATCGGGTGATAATTACCGGTGCCAAAATGGGTGTACGTTACCAGTTTATCGCCCTCGCGTCGCACAACGATGCTGATTTTTGCGTGGGTTTTATAGTTAATAAAACCGTAAACCACATGGGCACCGGCCCGTTCCAGCCGCCGCGATTGGCGGATGTTGGCGGCTTCGTCAAAGCGTGCCTTCAGCTCGACCAGCGCGGTGACGGATTTGCCCATTTCCGCGGCTTCGCACAGGGCCGAAACAATCGGGGAATCGCGTGATGTGCGGTAAAATGTCTGTTTAATGGCCACCACATCGGGGTCGCGCGCCGCTTGCTCGATGAAACGCACCACGGTGTCAAAGGTCTCATAAGGGTGATGCAGCAGCAAATCTTTTTGCCGGATCGCGGCAAACATGTCGCCCTCAAAATCGCGCACCCGTTCGGGTAAACGGGGGGTGAAGCTGGGCCAGAGCAAATCAGGCCGGCTGTCCAGCACCAGTTCGGACAAATCCGTCAGCCCAAGCATGCCGTCAATTTCGACCACTTCGGCATCCTCGACTTTCAATTCACGGGTGATCAAACGGCGCAAATCCGACGGGGCGTTCGTTGACAATTTAAGCCGCACCACATCACCGCGACGCCGGCGTTTTAGCGCAACTTCAAATTCGCGCACCAGATCTTCGGCCTCGTCTTCGACCTCAAGATCGCTGTTGCGCAAAACCCGAAACGCACAGCTGCCTTTTGCTTTATATCCGGGAAACAAGGCCTCCAGATGCAGCAGCAGCAATTCTTCCATCGGCAAAAACCGCTCGACCTTGCCATCAGATGGCAGGCGCATAAAACGGTCGATCTGCTGGGGGATCGGCAGCAATGCTTGCAGCGGGCGGCCATCATGCAGGCTCTCTAGTTTTAGGGCCAGCGAAAAACCTTCGTTGGGGATAAACGGAAACGGATGAGCCGGATCAATTGCAAGGGGCGACAGCACCGGAAATACCTGAGTCATAAAGAAATTACGGGAGAATTCCTGTTCCGCCTCTGTCAGATTATCCGCTGCCAGCAGGGTGATATTTTCTGCATCCAGCATTTTATGCAGATCAATCCAGACCCGTTGCTGGGCCTGCAACAATTCATGGGCATCCTTGCTAATCAGAACCATCTGCTGGGCCGGGTTTAGCCCATCGTTTGACAGCGTGGTGTTGCCTGCATTGGCCAGCGCCTGCAGGCCAGCCACCCGAACGGTGAAAAATTCATCCAGATTGGTGGCGGAAATTGATAAAAAACGCAGCCGCTCCAGCAGTGGCACGCGCGGATTTTCCGCCTCTTCCAATACGCGCCAGTTAAAGGCCAGCCACGAAAGCTCGCGGTTAAAATAGCGCTTTGGCCCGTCCCAGTCATTTTTTGGCAAGGTTATCGGGGTTTTGATAGCAGCTTTGAGGAAATCGGCATGGGTCATCGGGGCACCAGAATTGTTGCGGTTGATTTGCGTGGATTATGCGGTGTTTTCAAAGGTATTGTCCAGCACTTGGGCGGCGAGTTTTTGATTGATCGCACAGCCTTGGCTAAGCGCGGCATTGTCCAGATTTGAAACCAGATCCGCGGCAAATTCCAGGGAGCGATCCATTCGTTTAACCAGATATGAAACCAGTTTGGGCTGCACGTCAATTTGGCGATCATTAAAAAGTTTCAGCAAAACCGCCGCCAGCAGCGCGTCATCGGGCGCGGGCAGGGTGGTGATGGTGGTGGCGCTCATCCGGCTTTGCAAATCAGGCAGGCTTAGACCCCAGCGGGCCGGGGGCAAATCAGCGGTGAGCAACAGCGGAATGCCAGATGTCTGCATCAGGTTGTGCAGGTGAAATAGCGACTTTTGCGCCGCCATATCTGTGGCTATTTCAGCAACATTTTCGATCACGGTGGGGGTTTGGCTTAAATTCGGGATGTCGGCGCTGGCCAAGTGTTTGGCTTGGCTGATATTTGCCTCGATATCATTGGCCCAAACATGGGCAAGGTGGCTTTTGCCCGCGGATTTTGGTCCAACCAGAACCAGTTTCAGATTTGGCCAGTTTGGCCAGTCTTCCAGCATTTTAACGGCCAGCTTATTACAGCCCGAGATGAAAAAATCACCTCGACCACGGGCTGTTTTGGTGGGCAAATCAAAGGTCAGTTGTTGTGCCATACCCTATTTTTCTTCCCGGGTATTTTCTCGCACAGTTTTTTCCGCGACTTTTCCAACCACGCCTTTATAAAGCCGCCCTTCATGGTACTGGCTGGTTGCAAATCGGATCAACACACCGATAATTGCGGCCACAGGCACAGCAACCAGCATGCCGACAAAGCCGAATAATGAGCCAAAAACAGACAGTGCAAGCATCAGCCAAACCGGATGCAGACCAACAGAATTACCCACCAGTTTCGGGGTTATCACGTTGCCTTCAAGCGCTTGACCAATGGCAAAAACCCCAACAACCATGCCCAGAGACATCCAGTCACCCCAAAATTGAAACAGGCCCAAGCCAATGGCAAGTGCGCCGCCAATCAAGGCCCCAATATAAGGGATAAAAGTAATTATGCCGGCAAATGCCCCGACAAGCAGGCCGAAATTCAGGCCAACCAACATCAGACCAGCTGCGTAAAACACCCCCATTATTAGGCAAACAGTGCCTTGGCCCCGAATGAATGACGATAGGGTTTTATCAATATCACGGGCAATTTGACGGATGATTTTTGCGTGATCCAATGGTAAAAGCGCGTCAATGCGGGCGACCATTTTATCCCAGTCAAGCAGTATATAAAACGCCACCACAGGCACGATCACCATTAAAATAATGATATTTATCAGGCTCATAGCAGAGGATAGCAGTCCGTTAACCAATTGCCCGCCTTTAGATTGGATGGTTTTGGCTAGCCCTTCCAGTGATTGACGCAAGGTAGAATCGGCGTCCATCAGCGATGGAAACCGTTCTGTCAGAACTGTCTTTAGTTTATTAAACATATCAGGTGTGGAATTCACCAGTGCAATGATCTGTTCCACCAGTGTGGGTACAATCAACAGAGTTATGATTGTAAATAACATCAGTGCAATAATAGTAATAATCACCGTTGCCAGCACCCGGGAAAGACCCATGCTTTGCAACCGGTCGGCCACAGGGTCCAGAAAATAGGCAATCGCGCTGCCCAAAATAAACGGCATGATAGTATCGCCCAGATACCACAGCGCCAGCAATAGAATGGCGGTTGCAATGCTCCAGTATTTTGCCTGTCTTTCTGCCGGTAATCCCATGGTTCGTCCCTATGTTGGCGTCGATGCTTTATACATCTTACATGATGGCAGGTTTTTCAAGTGCAGCCCGTCTGCTAACAGTGCTTTACTGGCACGCATTGCTGGCCTAAACCCTATCTTAACTTAAACCTATTGCCGAAAGTTAATAAAATGCGCCTGTCCCGATATTTTCTACCCGTCTTAAAAGAAAACCCGGCCGAGGCCAAAATTGTCTCGCACAGTTATATGCTGCGGGCCGGAATGATCAAGCAGGCCAGCGCCGGGATTTATTCGTGGTTGCCGCTGGGTTTGAAAGTTTTGCGCAATATTGAGCGTATCGTTAATGAGGAACAGATCCGCGCGGGCCACATTCCGGTGCTGATGCCAACAGTGCAATCGGCTGATTTATGGCGTGAAAGCGGGCGTTTTGACGTGTTCGGCGCTGAAATGCTGCGCATGTCCGACCGGCACGGGCGCGATATGTTGTATGGTCCGACCAATGAGGAACAAATCACCGATATTATCCGCAGCCACGTAAACAGCTACAAAGATTTGCCCCTGACGCTTTTCCAAATCCAGTGGAAATTCCGCGACGAGGTCAGGCCGCGTTTTGGTGTGATGCGCGGGCGCGAATTTTTGATGAAAGACGGCTATAATTTCGACATTGATTATGACGCCGCCATCCACGCTTATAATCGCCACATGGTCAGCTATCTGCGCACCTATGAACGTATGGGGCTAAAGGCGATTCCGATGCGGGCTGATTCCGGTCCGATTGGTGGCGAGGATACTCATGAATTTCTGGTGCTGGCCGATACCGGCGAGAGCGAAGTTTTTTATGATAGCGCCATTTTGGAGATGAATTTAGGGGATCGCGAGGTCAATTATGACAGCGTCGATGAATGCGCCGCAATTGCCAAGGAATGGACCACGCCATATGCGCGCACGGATGAAACCCACGATGATGCCTTGTTCAACGAGGTTCCGGCCGAGCGGCGCAAGACCTCGCGCGGGATTGAAGTGGGGCAGATTTTTTACTTTGGCACTAAATATTCCGAAAGCATGGGGGCCAATGTTGTCACCGATACCGGCGAGCGGGTGCCGGTGCATATGGGCAGCCACGGAATTGGCGTTTCGCGTCTTTTGGGGGCGATTATCGAGGCCAGCCATGATGACAAGGGTATAATCTGGCCCGAAGGGGTGACGCCGTTTCATTGCGGCATCATCAATCTGAAACAGGGCGATGATGCGGCAGATGCGGCGTGCGAAGCCATCTATCAGGCCCTGACGGATGCGGGGCTGGAGCCGCTTTATGATGACCGCAAAGAACGCGCCGGCGGTAAATTCGCCAGTATGGACCTGATCGGCTTGCCATGGCGCATTACGGTTGGCCCGCGTGGGTTGAAAAACGGTGTGGTTGAGCTGACCAGTCGAAAAACCGGTGAAAATCTGGAAATGACGCTTGAGGAAGCGGTGGCGAAAGTTATCAAGATTTACGCGGCCCTTTAAGGCAGAATGCCTGCGGCGCAGGTATTTTGAGCAAGAAGAAGGGGCGAAAAGCCGCGCCTGATTTGTGGGCGGGGTCTTGGGGCTTGACCAATTAAACCAAAGGCGACACACAGAGCTGAAATATCTGAAAGAAAGTGCTTGATATGGCCACCAAAACTGCCCCTTTTGCCCGATTTGAATGGTTGATTGCGTGGCGCTACCTGCGGGCCAAACGGGCCGAGGGCGGGGTCAGCGTAATGACCTGGATTTCACTGGTGGGGATCACACTGGCGGTTGCGGCGCTGATTATTACGCTGGCGGTTCGGGCTGGCTTCAGGGCCGAATTTGTTGACACCATTTTAGGCGCAAATGCCCATGTCACGGTTTATAATACCTTGACTGTGAATGCGGCAGGCCAAACCACGCGGGTGATGGAGGGGTTTGAAACGACGGCTGAGGCAATTCGTGCCGTTCCGGGTGTGGTCAGGGTTGCTCCGTTGATAAAAGGTCAGGTTATGGCCAACAATCGCAGCAATAACACTGGCGCACAAGTTTTTGGTATTACACTGGAAAATCTAAAAACCATCCCGCGGATTGCCTCCGGGGAAAATATGCTGGGTGATATTGAGCGGTTCAAAGATGGGGTGGCGATTGGCAAGGGTATCGCCAATTCTCTGGGGCTTGGAATTGGGGACAAGATCAAGCTGATTTCGCCCAATGGCAGCAAAACGGCCTTTGGTATCAGCCCACGGGTCAAATCCTATAAGGTGGTTTATATTTTCTCGGTCGGGCGCTATGATATTGACAATATTCGCATTTATATGCCGTTTTCCGAGGCGCAAAGTTTTTTCAACCGTGAAGGTGTTGCGGATGAGCTGGAAGTGATGGTCCAGGAACCTGAAAAGGTTGACGATATGGCGCTGGAATTGCTGCGGGCAGGCGGTGACCGGGCGGTTTTGTGGACATGGCGGGATGCCTCGGGTTCTTTTTTGCGCGCGCTGACGGT
>DOHJ01000245.1:0-2089 GCA_003535335.1 Paracoccaceae bacterium
TGCAAAACGGCCCTGAAAGCCTGATCAAAGGTGCAAAACGTCAGATTCAACACGTGGGCATTTCCAATTTCCGCCTGCCAATCCGGTTTCATTCGCGCGATGGCGGTGATTTGCGGCTGGAAACCTCGGTGACTGGAACTGTCAGCCTTGAGGCCGGCAAAAAGGGCATCAACATGTCGCGGATTATGCGCACGTTTTACGCCCACGCCGAAAAAACCTTTAGCTTTTCGGTGATCACGGCGGCGCTGAATGATTACAAGGCCGATCTGGACAGTTTTGACGCCCGCATCCAGATGCGGTTTTCCTTTCCGATGAAAGTGCAATCCTTGCGATCAAGCCTGACGGGTTATCAATATTATGACATTGCGCTGGAACTGGTTGAAAAGAAAGGCAAAGTGCAGAAATTCATCCATCTGGATTACGTTTATTCCTCGACCTGCCCTTGTTCACTGGAACTGGCAGAACACGCCCGCCAAACCCGCGGGCAACTGGCCACGCCCCATTCACAACGATCCGTGGCGCGAATTTCGGTGCAGCTGATTGCGGGCGAAGATTGTTTGTGGTTCGAGGATCTGATCGACATCTGCCGCGCTGCGGTGCCAACAGAAACCCAGGTGATGGTCAAACGCGAAGACGAGCAGGCATTTGCCGAGCTAAACGCCGCCAACCCGATATTCGTCGAGGACGCGGCGCGGCTGTTTTTTCAAGGTTTGCAGGCTGACGGCAGGATTGCCGATTTTCGCATCATTGCCAGCCATCAGGAAAGCCTGCACAGCCATGATGCGGTCAGTATCGTCACCGAGGGTGAAACCTTTGTGGCCGAAAGTCTGGACCCGAAGCTGTTTAATACGATGTTTCACACCGGCTAGGATTCTTCTTTTTCTTCAATCGCATATTTTTGCATCAATTTGCCCTGCGTCATAAAAAATGCAAACATCGCAATCGTTAGCCCGAACACCTTGAAATTCACCCAAGTATCGGTCGACATGGTGCGCCAGACAAATTCGTTAGCCACAGCCAAACCGGCAAAAAACAGCGCCAGACGTTTGGTCAGGATCATCCAGCCCTCAAGTTGCAGCGGCATAGCCTCGTCCATAACGTGCATCAGATAACTTTTGCCGCGCAGCAGGCCAAAACCAAGGATACCGGCAAACAGCACGTAAATCAGCGTTGGCTTCATCTTGAAAAAACGCTCGTCATTCAGCCAAACCGTCAGCCCGCCAAACACCACCACGATCAGCAAGGTCATAATCTGCATCACCGAAATTTTTCCGGTCAGCCGGTAAAGAATGAATGTGGTCAGCGCCAACAAAGGTACAAACAGCAAAGTCACAACAATAAAGCCGTTATAGTCTTCGCCGCCATAGCTGAATGTCTGGTCTTTCATCTTGCTATAAGCGATGAAAAACACCACCAACGGACCCAAATCCAGCAACAGTTTCACAATCGGGTTTATCTTTTTCTCGTCGCTCATCTCGGGCCTTTCGAATTATCCATTTACCCCAACTATCACAGCCCCCAGCGCAATCAATGCCATAAGCGTCAAACGTCGCCAGCCGATCTGCTCTTTCAACACCAACCAACCGATCAGGGCGGCAAAAACCGTCGAGGTTTCACGCAGAACGGCCGCTTGGCCGACATTATCCAGTCGGGTGGCCAAAATGATGCCGCCAAAACTAACAATCGCGATCACCCCGCCAATCAGGCCGCGCAGCATCAGCGGGCCGATGTCGGGGCGAAGCGTTAATCTGCGCCAGTGCAAAACAGCAATGGCCGGCATAAAGACCAAGCCATCGATCATGAAAAACCAGGCCAAGAAGGTAAATGGATCAGCCGTGGCGCGAATTCCATAGGCATCATAAGTCGTATAGGCCGAAACCGTCAGCCCCGTCAGCACAGCCAAAACAAGCGCCGTTTTCAACGTATCACGGCCAACACTCAGATAGCGCAGGTTATAAATCGCAAGCCCGTAAATGCCTGCAAGCAGCAGTAAAACACCGCCCCATTGCACCAGATTAAAGCTTTCTCCCAGCAGAAAATAAGCCCCGATAACGGCAAATACCGGGCCTGTTCCACGCACCACCGGATA
>DOHJ01000245.1:2501-3100 GCA_003535335.1 Paracoccaceae bacterium
ATTACAAAGACGATTGCAAAAATAGACCACATGTGCGGTTCGGGAAACGGCACCACAAACAAAACAAAAGGCACAGCAATCAGGCCATAGGAAATATCAATCGCGCCGCGTGATAGCCACGGGTCATGCCGGCCCTTTTGCAAGACCCCGAATATGGCATGCAAAATGGCGGAAAACAGCGCCAAACCCATAGCCACCTGATGGCCCATGGCCGTGCCTTCAATGGAGCCAAGCCAAGCCGTCATTTATTACCTGCACCTAAATTTGTGCTAGTTTTTTCCACTGCCATAGGCAAGCTCCAGATCGACACCACCCAGCGCTGCCGCAAGGTTGCCGCCGGTTTTGAGCAAGGCAAGCCGCAAAATCGCAAACCCTTCGGGGGCCTGCATATTCAGGACAACATCGCCTTTGGGCGCGGGCAGATCCGAGATTAGATTTTGCAGCGCAAGCAGTGCATTACCGCTTAATAGCGTGCCCATCTCTTGGCGGATATAGGCCAGTGCGCGGGTCTTAAACTTGGTCATATCTTTGCCGGGGATGTTGGATTTCAAAGCGGCAACAGCAACATCCAGTGCCTGATTTCGCCCGCTTTTACCGCT
>DOHJ01000212.1:0-2585 GCA_003535335.1 Paracoccaceae bacterium
GGACCGCGTCATGGGGGCATATCGTAATTTCGGATTGAACCAGATCGATATTGAAGGTGTTCCCGGGCGTTGTTTTTATCTGGAGCAAGAAGGAATTCCTGCCTATGACGAGCTGATCTATGTGGCCCATAATGAAAATCTGGACACGGATAAAATTCAACGCTTTCTGGCGGCGACTGAAAAAGGCGTGCAATACATTGTCAACAATCCGCAAAAAAGCTGGGAAATTTTCGCCAACACTTCGCCTGAATTACAAGACGAGCTGAATAAACGTGCGTGGGTTGATACCTTGCCGCGTTTTGCCCTGACACCGGCCGGGCTTGATCATGGTCGTTATATTCGGTTCGAAAGTTTTCTAAAAGAGGCTGGCCTGATTGAAAAAATCCGTCCAGTTTCGGAGCTGGCCATTGATCTGGGGGCGAAATAATGACCTTTGTTGCACCTGATTACGGCAAGGCATTTGGCCTGCTGCGTGACGCTGCCGGACAAAAAGATGGCGGGCTATGGGATGCCTATACCCGCCACCCGTTTGTTGAGGGATTGCGCGATGGCAGTTTGCCGCAAGCATCTTATCTGCATTATCTGGCGCAGGATTATCTGTTTTTAGTACATTTTTCCCGGGCTTGGGCCTTGGCTGTGGTCAAATCCGAAACCCGCGATGAAATGAAGCATGCCAGTGCTACGGTTAATGCATTGGTCAACTTTGAAACCCAGCATCACGTCGAGGTTTGTGCGGCCCACGGTATCGACGAAGCCACACTTTTCAATGCCGAAGAAAGGCCGGAAAATATGGCCTACACCCGCTATGTTCTGGATGCCGGGCTGTCTGGGGATCTGGCCGATTTGATGGTTTCGCTGGTGTCCTGTGTGTTGGGCTACGGTGAAATCGGGATGCGGCTGGCTCAGGAAACCGTGGCCGATAACCCCTATGCGGAATGGATCGAAACCTATGCAGGTGATGAATTCCAAGATGTGTGCAAGACTGCTGGCAGCATGCTGGATCAGGCTCTAACCCGCCGGATTGGGGCCGATTATGCCGCTTCGCCGCGTTGGCAGCGTCTGTCTGATCGCTTTATCGCCACAACCCGTTTGGAAAAAGGGTTTTGGGATATGGGTTTGCAGCCGTGAGTAAAGCCATTGGCATCAGCATTGCCGGATCGGCCAGCATAGGTGGTAAAACATTGTTTCAGGGGCTGGATATGTATCTGGCCCCGCAGAAATGGAGCTGCCTTTTGGGCCCATCCGGTGTTGGCAAAACCACGTTGCTTTATCTGCTGGCCGGATTGGCGGGCCATGTGGATTTTAATGGCAAGGTCCATGCCGATGACGCAAAACCGTTAGCGGGGCGTATTGCCTACATGGCGCAGACGGATTTGCTGATGCCATGGTTATCTGTTTTGGATAACACGTTGATTGGTCAACGGCTTAGGCGAGATAAAATAAACAAGGACAAAGCCAAAAGTTTATTGGGAAAACTGGGGTTGCAAGAGCATGTGAACAAATTCCCCTCTGCTTTGTCGGGTGGTCAAAGACAACGGGTGGCTTTGGCGCGCACCTTGATGGAGGAACGCAGCATCGTATTGCTGGACGAGCCTTTTTCCGCCCTTGATGCCCGTACTCGGGCCGAAATGCAGGAATTGGCCGCTGAATGGCTGGATGGTGCAACTGTGCTGCACGTCACCCACGATCCGGCCGAAGCAGCCCGTTTGGGCCAACAAATATTTTTATTACAGGAAGCCGGATTAAAGCAGATGGAACCGCCTGAAACACCGGCAATCAGACCGGTTGATGATCCAGCCACACTTAACTGTCAGGGCCGTTTACTGCGTATTTTACGAGGGGAGGCGGCATGAAAATCATCAAAGCAGTATTGCGGATCGTAATTGCTACGGTGTTGATTGTGGGCGCGTGGCAGGCATTGGTAACTTTTGCCAATCTGCCCCATTTTATATTGCCCAGCCCGTTCAAAGTAGCAGAAACCTTGTGGAAGATGAAATGGGTAATTGCCTCGCACGCCTGGATTACCACAATCGAAGTGGTGATCGGATTACTGATCGGCACAGTGTTGGGCGCGATGACCGCAATCCAGTTGGCTGTTTCGCCACTGGCACGGTATTTGTTGAAACCGGTGCTGGTCTTAACCCAAGCGCTGCCGGTCTTTGCCTTGGCACCCTTGTTTACGCTTTGGCTGGGCTATGGCATGGAATCCAAAATTCTGGTGGCGGTTATGATTATCTATTTTCCCGTGACCTCGGCATTTTTTGACGGCTTGATGCAAACTCCGAAAGGCTGGTTGAATTTGGCGCAGGTGATGGGGGCAACCCCACGGCAAACATTGCTGCGGGTGCAGGTGCCGGCAGCCTTGCCCAGCTTTGCGTCCGGTTTAAGGCTGGCAGCAGTTTATGCGCCGATTGGTGCGGTGATCGGTGAATGGGTCGGGGCATCAAAAGGGTTAGGGTATTTGATGTTGCTGGCCAACGGCCGCGCCAAAATAGATTTGATGTTTGCTGCGCTTTTGGTGTTGGCGCTGCTTACTTTGATTTTACATTATCTGGTTGGTAAATTTTGCGATATGCTGGTGCGCA
>DOHJ01000212.1:2920-3168 GCA_003535335.1 Paracoccaceae bacterium
GATCTGTAACGCAGGTTAAAATGCGCTGCCAGCTTACCAAAAGCCGGCAGCGCATAAAATTATCCCTTAACCCGTTTATCACGTGCTGCCAGCA
This sequence comes from Paracoccaceae bacterium, assembly GCA_003535335.1. GTDB lineage: Bacteria > Pseudomonadota > Alphaproteobacteria > Rhodobacterales > Rhodobacteraceae > Profundibacter. The sequence goes on from DOHJ01000212.1 coordinate 3,015, forward strand.
ATTTCAGACGCAGGGCGTTGATTTTGATAAACCCAGCTGCATCCTTTTGATCATAAGCGCCGGCATCATCTTCAAAGGTTACGTGCTCTTCTGAATAAAGCGAATGTTGCGACCAGCGGCCAACGGTTTGGGCCATGCCTTTGTACAGTTTCAG
>DOHJ01000209.1:0-4339 GCA_003535335.1 Paracoccaceae bacterium
TTGAAAAATTTATCAGCGTCCAACGCCCCGCCACAGCCGACACTATCCATCACCACCAAAAATGCGCGCGCCATCAAACAACCCTTTCCTGAACAAGTGGCGGCTCCAACGCTTGACCAGCCCCGATTGTGATTGCCCCGCGCACCATCTTTGCGACCCGATCAGCCGCATCCGGATTTGGCGCATGAACCAGCGCAAGCGGCGTGTATTCATCCACCATTTCGCCCAACCGGACAACGCGGCTAAGACCGACCGAGGGATCAATTCTGCCACCATCGACCAGCCGGCCACCGCCCAGTTGAACCACAGCCATGCCCAGCGCCTCGCCATCAATTTCCAAAACCCGACCGGTTTGAATGGCCATAACATCGCGCACAACCGGCGCAGCGGGCAACCGGTCGCGCCAGCGGTCAACAAAATCGGCCGGCCCGCCTTGCGCCTTGATCATGGCTCCGAATATTTCGGCGGCCCGCCCATCCTCGATTACGGCCTGAATTTGCGCCATGGCGTTTTGCCGGTTCTGCGCCAGACCTGACAACATCAATGACTCGGCCCCCAATTCAACAGTCACTTTTGCCATCGGGCTTTGAACGTGGCCCACAGTTAGCAACTCCATGGCCGCCATCACCTCGAGCGCGTTTCCCAATGAGCTGGCCAGTGGCTGGTTCATATCGGTGATTAACGCACTGGCTTTACAGCCCGCACCATTGGCGGTTTTGACCAAAGATTGCGCCAAAGCCTTTGCATCCGCTGCCGTTTTCATAAATGCACCGCTGCCAATTTTTACATCCAGCACCAGATAATCCAGCCCGGCCGCCAGTTTTTTAGACAGGATCGAGGCCGTGATCAAATCAATGCTTTCCACCGTTGCTGTGACATCGCGCACCGCATAAAGCCGTTTGTCTGCTGGCGCGATCTGCCCCGTTGCGCTGACAATTGCACAGCCCACTTCACCGACAATCTGGCGCATTTTATCTATGCCCAAATCGGTTTTATAGCCCGGTATGGCCTCAAGTTTATCCAATGTGCCGCCGGTATGACCCAAACTGCGCCCCGAAATCATCGGCACATAGGCCCCGCAGGCCGCCAAGGCAGGGGCCAGCGGCAATGACACCGTATCGCCCACACCGCCGGTTGAATGTTTGTCCAAAACCGGGCCGGGCATGTCCCATTTCAACACATCCCCGCTATCACGCATCGCCAAGGTCAGCATGGTTTTTTCAGGTTCTGACAACCCGTTCAGCAACGCGCCCATGGCAAATGCACCGGCCTGCGCGTCGCTGACCTGGCCTGTTGCCAGCCCGTTTGCAAACCAGCTTATTTCCTTGTTTGTAAGGGTTTTTTTATCCCGAAGCTGCGTCAGAACTGTGCGTGCATCCACCCCTCAGACCCCCTTCATGTGCTGCGGCGAAAATGCGCCGGGCAACAGCTGCGCGATTGTCATGCGCGTGGTTTCTCCAGATGTTGTAAACATGTTGACGACCACATCGCCATTTCCGAACTCGGCCAGTTTTTGGCGGCACCCACCGCATGGCGCAATCGGCATCGGGCTGTCAGCGATCACAGTAACTTCGCATAATTCGGTTTCGCCCGCGGCAACCATTGCAGCAATTGCACCGGCTTCGGCACAGGTGCCTTGCGGGTAGGCCACGTTTTCAACATTACAGCCGGAATATATCGCGCCCGACTTGGCCCGCACCACAGCACCCACCTTAAAGCCCGAATATGGCGCATAGGCTTTTTCACGTACCGCCTCTGCGGCTTTTAGCATCGACATGGCTAATCCTTTACTATTCAAACAGATTTTGCGCCTCTATGCCTGCAGATGCAAGTCAATTTGCAAGGGCTTGTAAAGCTGGATATTCAAGCGTAACAATTAACTGGATTTAAACTGGTTTAATATTAAACTACTTTTCAAAAGAGGTATGGAATGTGACAGATTCGCATAAAACCCGCTTTAAACAGAATGCGCTGGATTATCACGAATTCCCCAAGCCCGGCAAACTTGAAATTCGTGCCACCAAACCAATGGCCAACGGACAGGATCTGGCGCTTGCCTATTCTCCGGGCGTGGCCGAGGCTTGCATGCAGATCAAGGCTGATGCATCTAGCGCCAACCGTTTTACCTCCAAGGGCAATTTGGTGGCTGTGATTACCAACGGCACTGCGGTTCTGGGCCTTGGCAACATCGGCGCGCTTGCGTCCATATCGTGACGCCATCCATAACCGCACGGGGTTTGCTGAACATGTCTGCACTGGCCGGAACACCGGTGTCTATTTACGAATAATTCGCTAATTTGCAATTCGCTAGTATGTTGTTTGCCATAATTTGCAAATATGCCGAATGAAGCTTTGCACTTTTCTTTCCGCGTTCTAGACTGCTGCCATTCTAGGGAGGAATATCATGTCATATGCAGAGGTTTACGACAGCTGGAAATCGGACCCCGAGGGGTTTTGGATGAAGGCCGCCCAAGGTATCAGTTGGTTCAAACCGCCATCAAAAGCGCTATTTGACGAAAACGCGCCAATTTACGAATGGTTCGCCGATGCCGAGGTAAACACCTGCTATAACGCGGTTGATCGCCATGTCGAGGCCGGCAACGGGATGCGCACCGCGATTATTTACGACAGCCCCGTCACCCACACCAAACACTCGATCAGCTACGCAGAATTGCAAACCCGCGTTGCCTCGCTGGCAGGTGCTTTGCGCGCCAAAGGTGTGGAAAAAGGCGACCGCGTCCTGATTTATATGCCAATGGTTCCCGAAGCCATCGAGGCCATGCTGGCCTGTGCGCGTCTGGGTGCGATCCATTCGGTTGTGTTTGGCGGTTTTGCCGCCAACGAGCTGGCCGTGCGGATTGATGATGCCAAGCCAAAAGCGATTATTGCGGCGTCCTGCGGGATTGAGCCAAACCGCGTGATCCATTATAAACCCCTGTTGGACGGGGCAATTGATCTGGCCGGCCACAAACCCGATTTCTGCGTTATATTCCAGCGTGAACAAGAGGTTGCGCACCTGCAAGAAGGCCGCGATTTTAGCTGGCACGCCTTTCAATACGGGGTTGAGCCGGCCGAATGTGTGCCAGTTGCCGGCAATCATCCCAGCTATATTTTATACACCTCCGGTACAACCGGTCAGCCCAAGGGCGTCATCCGGCACACCGCCGGTCAACTGGTGGCGCTGGATTGGACCATGGGTGCAATTTACGACATTAATCCGGGTGATGTGTTTTGGGCCGCCTCGGATGTGGGCTGGGTGGTTGGCCACAGCTATATTGCTTATGGCCAGCTGATCCATGGCGCAACCACGATTGTATTTGAGGGCAAACCGGTGGGCACGCCCGATGCCGGCACCTTTTGGCGGGTGATCGAGGAATACGGCGTAAAGGCGCTGTTTACCGCGCCCACTGCATTCAGGGCGATCAAGCGCGAGGATCCCAAAGGGGAGCTGATTAAAAAATACGATCTGTCAAAATTCAAAACCCTGTTTTTGGCCGGCGAGCGTGCCGATCCTGACACCATCGTTTGGGCCCAAAGTAAATTGGGCGTGCCGGTCATTGACCACTGGTGGCAAACCGAAACCGGCTGGGCAATTGCGGCTAATCCGATGGGGATCGAGCCGCTGCCGGTCAAGCTTGGATCGCCTTCTGTACCGATGCCCGGCTATGACGTGCATATTCTGGACGAGGGCGGTCACGAGGTTAAAACCGGTGAAATGGGTGCAATCGTGATCAAGTTGCCGTTGCCACCGGGTACATTGCCAAATCTGTGGAACGCCCAAGAGCGGTATCATTGCGCCTATCTAAACACCTTCCCCGGTTATTATGAAACAGGCGACGCGGGCTATAAGGATGAAGATGGTTATCTTTATATCATGGCGCGCACCGATGATGTGATCAATGTTGCCGGTCATCGCCTGTCAACCGGTGCGATGGAAGAGGTGCTGGCCAGTCATAATGATATTGCCGAATGCGCCGTGATCGGGGTGGCCGATGCATTGAAAGGGCAATTGCCCTTGGGATTATTATGCCTGAATGCAGGATGTGAACGTGACGATGCCGACATCATCAAGGATGTGATCAAACTGGTGCGCAATAAAATCGGCCCTGTTGCTGCATTCAAGCTGGCCGTTGTGGTTGATCGCCTGCCCAAAACCCGTTCGGGCAAAATTTTGCGCGCGACCATGGTCAAAATTGCAAATGGTGAAGACTATAAAGCGCCAGCAACTATTGATGACCCTGCAATTTTAGACGAAATCACAACTGCGCTGGCCGCTATAGGATATCCTGGCAGCTAGAGCATCCCTGATATTGCTGCGATCGGGCAAATCAGCGGTGTA
>DOHJ01000209.1:4545-10883 GCA_003535335.1 Paracoccaceae bacterium
ATGGTGAAGACTATAAAGCGCCGGCAACCATTGATGACCCTGCAATTTTAGACGAAATCACAACTGCGCTGGCCGCTATAGGATATCCGGGCAGCTAGAGCATCCCTGATATTGCTGCCATCGGGCAAATCAGCGGTGTAGGCTTAACTAAACTGCTCGCGAATAAGGCGTTCTTCCAGCCCGTGTCCGGGGTCAAACAAAATCCGGTGTTTCACCGAGGGTTCACTGCGAATTTCAACCGAAACCACATCACGCACCGGTTGGCTGTCGGCACCGGCCATGACAGGGCGCTTTTGCGGCTCCAGCACATCAATGCGCACCACAGAAGATTTCGACAATAACGCGCCCCGCCAGCGTCTTGGCCGAAACGGGGCCACAGCCGTAAGGGCCAAAACATCCGAGCCAATCGGCAAAATAGGCCCATGCGCCGAATAATTATAGGCGGTCGATCCGGCAGGCGTGCTAACCATCACCCCGTCGCAAACCAGCTCATCCAATCGCGGCTTGCCATCAACCGAAATCGCCAGCTTTGCGGCCTGTTGCCCTGCCCGCAGCAATGACACCTCGTTGATCGCCAAACCATGATGGATCGTGCCATCCCCACATTCGGCGCGCATTGACAAAGGATTAATCACTTCTTCTTCTGCAATACTCAAACGACCTATCAGGTTTTCATCTTCATACGAATTCATCAAAAACCCGACCGTGCCGCGGTTCATTCCGTAAACCGGCGCCTTTAAATGCTGGGTGTCATGCAAAGTATGCAGCATAAAACCGTCGCCACCCAATGCCACGATTATATCGGCCTGTTCGGGATCAACCGAACCAAAGCGCGCCGACAGTTGTAACTGCGCAGCTTGTGCACTTTCTACATTGCTGGCAACAAATGTGATTTTCGGTACTTTTCCCATTGGTTTTCCTTTTTCTGCTTAATGATTTGCCCAGCCACGGGGAAAACACAAGGCTGTATTGATCAAAGAATTGCGACATTTCACAAGCAGTAGCATTTTACTGGCTTTTTCTGAGCCAAGATGTCAGGTAATAAGACACGACCCCATTTTCAACGCGCCAAGGAGCCTTAAGCAATGAGCACATCATTAACCAATAAATTTTTCACCGAAGAGCTATCATCGCGAGACCCCGCTGTCTTTGACACAATCACCAACGAGCTGGGCCGCCAACGCACCGAGATCGAGCTGATTGCCTCGGAGAACATTGTCTCGCTGGCTGTGATGCAGGCCCAAGGCACTGTGCTGACCAATAAATACGCAGAGGGCTATCCGGGCCGGCGGTATTACGGTGGTTGCCAACATGTTGACGTTACCGAAACGCTGGCAATTGAACGGGCCAAGGAACTATTTGGCTGCGAGTTTGCAAATGTGCAACCAAATTCCGGCAGCCAAATGAACCAAGCCGTGTTTTTGGCGTTGCTGCAACCCGGTGATACATTTATGGGGTTGGACCTTAATTCTGGTGGTCACCTGACGCACGGATCACCGGTGAATATGTCGGGTAAATGGTTTAACGTGGTGTCTTATGGCGTTCGTGAAGATAACAACCTGCTGGATATGGATGCGGTTCGCAAGGCTGCTCTGGAACATAAGCCCAAGCTGATCATCGCCGGCGGCACCGCCTATTCCCGCGTTTGGGATTGGCAGGCGTTTCGCGATATTGCCGATGAAATTGGCGCGTATCTGATGGTTGATATGGCCCATATCGCGGGTCTGGTTGCCGGTGGTGTGCATCCTTCGCCGCTGCCCCACGCGCATGTTGTTACAACAACCACCCATAAATCCCTGCGCGGACCACGTGGCGGCATGGTGCTGACCAATGATGCCGATATTGCCAAGAAAATCAATTCTGCGGTTTTCCCCGGCCTTCAAGGTGGGCCTTTGATGCACGTGATCGCGGCCAAGGCCGTCGCATTTGGCGAAGCGCTTGATCCTAGCTTTAAAGATTATGCAGCACAGGTTGTGGCCAATGCCCAAGCTATGGCTGACCAGCTGATCAAAGGCGGCATCAACGTGGTATCGGGTGGCACTGACAATCACCTGATTCTGGCCGATCTGCGCCCCAAAGCGGTAACCGGCAAGGCAGCCGAGGCCGCATTGGGCCGCGCGCATATCACTTGCAATAAAAATGGTGTGCCGTTTGACCCTGAAAAACCGTTTGTGACCTCAGGCGTTCGTCTGGGTACACCTGCCGGCACCACGCGTGGTTTCAAAGAGGCCGAGTTCCGCCAGATTGCGGACTGGATTGTCGAGGTGGTTGACGGTTTGGCGGCCAATGGACCGGATGGCAATAGCGAAATCGAAGCCGCCGTAAAGGCCAAAGTAGAAGCGCTTTGCGCCGGTTTCCCGATGTATCCAAACCTGTAAGGATCCTGCCGTCGCTTTAGGGCGGTCGTAAAAAAGTTTAAAGCGTTTCAAACTTAAATTGAAACGCTTTAAACCATGTTGGAAATGTCAGGCAATTTCTACCTGATACATTTTTCTGACAACACCCTAGCGCATGACACGCGCGATTGTTTCACCAATTATTGCCGGATTTTCTGCAACGGTCACACCGGCTGCATTCAGGATCTCGACTTTTTCACTGGCACTTTCACCAAAGGCGGAAATAATTGCACCGGCATGGCCCATCGTGCGGCCTTTTGGTGCAGTTAACCCGGCGATATAAGCCACCACAGGTTTTTTGATATGCGCCTTGATATATTCAGCTGCTTCTGCCTCTTGCGGTCCGCCAATTTCACCGATCATGCAAATCAGATCGGTTTCGTCATCGTCTTCAAAATGTTGCAAAATGTCCTTGAAAGACGAGCCATTAATCGGATCACCGCCAATGCCAACGCTGGTCGAAACCCCGATGCCGCGTTCTTTTAGCTGTGCTGCGGCCTCATAGCCAAGCGTGCCGGAGCGGCCGATAATGCCGACATTTCCCTCAAGGTAAATATGGCCGGGCATGATGCCGAGCAATGCTTTGCCCGGGCTGATGGTGCCTGCACAATTTGGGCCAGTCAGGATCATGCGCTGACCTTCTGGATAGCGGTACATGTAGCGTTTGACCCGGATCATGTCCTGAGCCGGAATGCCGTCAGTGATGCAAACGCAATAGTTAATGCCTGCATCGGCGGCTTCCATGATGCTGTCGGCGGCAAAGGGTGGCGGCACAAAAACAAGCGTTGCCTCGGCCCCCGTGGCCGCAACGGCGTCTTTTACGGTGTCAAAAACCGGCACACCTTCGACGGATTGGCCACCTTTCCCCGGAACAACCCCGCCAACCACGTTGCTGCCGTATTCAATCATATCTTTAGTGTGAAAACGGGCCATCTTACCGGTGATACCCTGCACAATAATCTTTGTTTCGCTGTTAATAAAAATGCTCATTAGACTGCCCCCTATTTATTTTTCTTTGCCATGTGGTCGCGCAATGCGGCGACAGAACTTTCGGCTGCTTCATTCAATGTGGTTGCACTGACCAACGGCAAACCGCTTTCATCAAGGATTTTCAAACCCTCTTCGACATTTGTACCCGCAAGGCGCACAATCACAGGCACATCGACCTGCACCTGCTTTAAGGCTTGGACCACACCTTCGGCGACCCAGTCACAACGGTTTATTCCGGCAAAAATATTCACCAGAACCGCCTGCACGTTGTCGTCCGACAACACCAAACGAAACGCCTTGGCCACCCGTTCAGGTGTGGCACCGCCGCCGATGTCCAGAAAATTGGCAGGCTCGCCGCCCGCCAGTTTGATCGTGTCCATTGTGGCCATCGCCAAACCGGCACCGTTGACAATACAGCCGATATTGCCATCCAGACCCACATAAGACAGCCCCTGATCAGCGGCCCGGCTTTCGCGCGGATCTTCTTGGGATTTGTCACGCAGCTCCGAAACACTGGGATGGCGAAACAATGCATTATCATCAAATGTCATCTTGGCATCAAGCGCCAGAATGCGGTTGTCACCGGTGACAACCAATGGGTTAATTTCAACCATGGTCGCATCCAGTTCACGAAAAGCGCGGTAACACCCTTTCAAGGTGTGTACCATTTGTTGCACCATCGAAGCTTCAATATCCAGATCAAAAGCGATCTCGCGGCATTGGAAATCTTGCAAACCAACAGCAGGCTCAACAATCGAGCGCACAATGCTGTCAGGGCTTTCGGCCGATATTTCTTCAATATCCATACCGCCTTGGCTGGAAGCAACGATCATCACGCGCTGGCTGCTGCGGTCCATCACAAAACCCAGATAAATTTCGCGCGCAATCGGCACGCCGGCCTCGACATAAACCCGGTAAACACCTTTTCCCTCGGGTCCGGTTTGCGGGGTAACCATTTGCTTGCCGAACATGCCATCGGCGGCTTCCTGAATTTCGGTATCGGAATTGCAGACTTTGACACCGCCGGCTTTGCCCCTGCCGCCGGCATGGATCTGGGCCTTGACCACCCAACATTTACCACCCATTTCCTGAGCACGGTAAACCGCCTGTTCAGGGCTATAGGCCAATCCCCCTTGCGGTACAGTTACTCCAAAACTTTTTAGAATTTCCTTGGCTTGATACTCATGAATATCCATTTAGAATTTCCCCTGTTTTCGTTTGTTATTTTTCGGCTATTACGGGCGCTGCCGGTGGGTTGCGCCACTATTGGGTGATTGCGTTATTATCAGCACTATGCAGAAATTACCATAATCGGTGCCAAACAATCCAGTTGGCACGTCTAATTGACGCAGCCAAACCCCATATTTTTCTTGGGTATCGTAGCACCGGCGTTTGACTTAAAATCCGGTGCTACAGTTTGTTTTATTGCTAACAGCTCAACCGTCCGCGATTTGCTTGGCTTTTTCAACCAGAACCTCGGCTTGACGAATTGAGGCGTAATCAATCAAACGTCCGTCTAGCGAAACAGCGCCTTTGCCAGCCGCTTCTGCCTCGGCCATCGCTTTCAGAATCCGTTGGGCACGATCAATTTCATCGGCTGACGGGCTCATCACTTCGTTGGCCAAACCGATCTGGTTAGGGTGGATTGCCCATTTGCCTTCGCAGCCTAAAACAGCCGCACGATAGGCCGCAGCCTTGTAACCATCAGGATCGGAAAAATCGCCAAAGGGGCCGTCGATTGGGCGCAAACCATTGGCGCGCGCCGCAACAACCATACGCGAAAGCGCGTAATGCCACATGTCACCCCAATGGGTTTCACGATTGCCATCTTTGTCCGGATCAGTCAGAACCGCATAGTTTTCGTTCACGCCGCCAATAACCGTGGTGCGTGCGCGGGTGCTTGCAGCATAATCCGCAACACCGAAATGCAGGCTTTCGTTGCGCTTTGAGGCGGCGGCGATTTCATGCACATTTTGCATGCCCAGCGCGGTTTCGATGATGTGCTCAAAGCCGATGCGCTTTTTATAACCTTTTGCATCTTCAATCTGTGTCACCATCATATCGACAGCATAGACATCGGCGGCTGTGCCAACCTTGGGGATCATAATCAGGTCCAGACGCTCGCCGGCCTGCTCGACAATATCGACAACATCGCGGTACATATAATGTGTGTCCAGCCCGTTAATCCGGATCGACATGGATTTTGTGCCCCAGTCAATTTCGTTCAAAGCCTTGATAATATTTTTCCGCGCCTGTTCTTTTTCATCAGGTGCCACAGCATCCTCAAGATCAAGAAAAATAACATCAACATCCGATTGCGCCGCTTTTTCAAACATTTTTGGCTGGCTTCCCGGCACGGCCAGTTCGCTTCGGTTCAGGCGCCCGGGGGCTTGGTCGACGTTGAAAAAACTCATGTAATGCTCCTGTTATGTGGGTGCGCGGTGTCGCGCAATAGCAATTAGGAAATCGGGTTCCTAACAAGAAAGTCATCATATCTCTTTGCAGCGCTACCTTATAGAGTAGTTTTTTCCAGATCAAGCAACTACCGTAACCTAGCGGCAACTGACGACAATAGAGCAATGCCTTATGCAGACTTGCAGCTATTATGCCCAATGCCGCAGAAATAACTCTGCCGGTGTATTTTCTTGAATGATTGTTTAAAATATATCCCGTATGGTGTTATACGAAATTACGCGACACAGAATACAGGCACAGCGCAAATATGGCTAACAAAATCAACAGATTGATCGACCGGATTTCCCAGAAACGGGCAATGAAGCGTTGGCAACGGTTTGCCGGGGCCGCAAATGGTCTTGAACTGGACCGGCTTCGCAAACTGCGGTCCAGAGCGCGGAATTTAAAACGCCCGCTGGATGATCTTATTCATATTGCCGATAGCCGCCTGATGCTGCCACTTATCGGGGCGGATGCAATTCAATCACCGCTGCATTC